>CAXUIE010000231.1:0-5746 GCA_964250825.1 uncultured Acidisphaera sp.
GCTCACCGCCACCCCCGAACACCGCCGGCACCTGTTCACGAAACTGGTCGTGGCGGTCGTCCGGCAAGCGATGACGTACCGGCGTGGCAAAGGGAATCCGCTCTGGCGTGACGAGATCGACCGGCTCAACGCGCTTCTGCCGAACGTGTCGTTCAAAATACCCGAGCTGCTCGACACCAGCTTCCTGGACGCGCTGGCTGCGCCCGCGAAACCGTCGACGCCGCGATCTACGCAGGGTGGGGGACGTCCGAACCGTTCTTCCGCACCGAAGCCTATCGCGTTCTCGGCTCCAACAGCTACGCGGAGCACGTGGCGGATTTCCGGGAGCCGTTCTTCCTGCGGTCCGATGCGAACAACCTGTTGTCGCAGCTCTGGACCTGGCATTCAGGAGACGTCAGCGCCAACCGGGCCTAGGACGGCGATCTCACGGCCGCGCCAAGGGCGATCGAGGCCCGCATTGTCGTGCTGCCGGTGGACCACCGACCGCTATCTCCCCCACCGGTGGATAGCGAAGCGGAAGCGAAGCACATCCCGAACGGCGAGTGCCGGATCATCAAGTCGGCCTGGGGTCACATGGCGCCGATGAGCCCGGGCGACATCGAGGCGATCGACGCTGCCTTGGATACGCTCTTGACCGGATAGCCGCTCCGGCGCCCGAGCGGCGGCGCGCTGTCAACGCGCGCCGGGCCATCGGTCGGAGCGGATGGAGGCGAGCGCCAAACGGCGAGCCGGCTGGCGTCGGCCGGAAGCGCCGGGCCATGTCAGCGCGGCGACATGCTCCGTGCGCCCGAACGAACGCAGCGCCGCCTCTTGCGGCAGGAAAGCGCGCAAGGCGTCCCGCTGGGGCATCAACGCCCGGATCGCCGGCGGGAGCTCGGGGATCGGAGGCGACGGCCAGGAAGGCGCCAAGGTCGCCAACTCGGGATGACCCCAAGCGGCCATGACCATCCGCTGGTAGTCGGAGGCGAGCTCGGGGGTTTGAGAATGGTAGGCCGCGGCGGCGGCGGGCCAGCTGCCGAACTGCCGACTGAGCGCGTTCTGTATGTTGCCCGCATAGTTCGGGTTGGCCTCGGGCTCGAACGCCTCGTCGAGCGTGGCGAAGGCGAGCGGGTGGTGCATGAGGTTGACCTGCATGCAGCCGACGTCGATCGAACGGACGCCGCGCGCCTGCAGGGCCGAAACGGCGGCGATCGCCTCCTCCTTGCTGTCGAAGAAGTGCCCGGTTCCCTCGGCGTTGATCGTCCACGGCCAGGGGTGGACCATGCCGGTTCCGGGGTCGAGCCGCCCGCTTTCCACCCGAGCGATGGCGGGAAGCAACCCGGCCGGAAGCCGCCAAGCCCGCTCGGCCGCGGCGATCGCCGTCCCACACGGCCCCGAGTCGACCCGAGCGGGCTTGACCCCGGCCGCGAACGATTCCGAGGGGATCGATCCCAGCAACACCGCCGCAACAAGCGAAACCGCGGCGACACGCGATGCTGCCCAGGAGAACCTCACAACTGAGGCGCGAGAGAAAATACTTGAGACCATTTCGATGGACGCACCCTCAAATCAGAACAGTTCGAACCCGCCGAAGCCAGTGAGGTGATCCCTAGCGCCCAGCCAGCGACTTCAACCTAGTCGCCGACGCCTCCTATCTCGGCAAGGCAACAAGGAAGCCCTTCGCGGTGTGACTTCGGCCAAAATTAACGTTCCAAATACGGCAAGCAAACGGCCGTTTGATCATCGGGCCAGATGTGGACCGTCGCGCCCGGCCGCGTCAAGCCTTCGTTGCCGCAACCTGCGGTGTCTGGCCGCTCGGGCGTGGCAATTGAGACACGGGCCGGGCCTCCCGCGTGTCGGGCCCTCCTCCGTTCGGGTGGAGCTAGTGCGGCGGCACCGAATCTATGACATCTAAAAGCGCAGGTGTCGCGGAGGCCTCATGGGGCGGAAACAGGGCTTTGGCAGGGCCTCCTTGCTTGTGTCGGTTGGATCGGCTCTGGCGGCTGGCGTCGCCACTCCCGGCAATGGTCAAGTTTTGCTCGAGCAGAATTTCCCAACCGTGAATCTCGGTTTTCAGTCCGACTACCTGCGGCGGGGATCGGGTTACGGCCAGTTGCCCGAGACGGCCAACGAGGCGGCCACGGCGACGGGCGTCACCGTGCTGAACCGGCCGCACGCGGAATACGACCCGCTCGGCCTCCGGTTCGGCGACATCACCGTCAAGGCGGACGCGACCGAGGGCGTCGGCTACGATTCCAATCCGCTGGCGCTGCCCACCAGCCGCGGCAGCGGATTTGTCGCCTCGCAGGCCGAGCTCAACGTCGCCAATGACCGGGAAAGAAGCGGCATCAACGCCGGGATGACGGTCCAGGACCTCCACTATTTCGATCTGTCGCAGGCGGATCACACGGATTGGACCGCCACGATCGGCGGCCATTACGACCTCGAGCGCGGCCGGATCGACGCGGGCTACTCTCATCTGAGCTTGAACGTCCTGCCGACCAGCATCGACACGCCGGGGCAGAACATCGTCGTGCCGTATACGGACGACGTCTTTCAGCTGCGTTACACGGTGCCCCTCGGAAGATTCACCCTCATCCCGGAAGCATCATACTCGATCTACCGTTTCGGCCAGTCGCTTGGCCTCCCCGGGACGGCCGCAGCCAACGCGTTCGACGAGACGATCAACAATCGCAATGAACTGACGGGCGGGACGACCTTGGAATACGAGTTCTCGCCCGGACGCAATGCCGTCTTGGTTGTTCGCGGCACCGAGGCCGACTTCACCAACAACCCGATCGGTGGTCCGAGCCAGGCCTTCGGCGACGCGCAGGTCCTTACCGGCCTTGATGTCCAGACTCAAGGCAAGTTCCGTTATCGCGCTCTGGTCGGCTACGAGGTACGAGACTACCACGACCCCCGGATCAAGAACCAGAGCACGCCCATATTCGAGGGCCAGGTGATCTGGACGCCGACGCAGCTCACGACGGTGACGGGCACGGTCAACCGGAGCATTGAATACTCGATCAACGGCGCCTTCACTTCCCAGAACTTCACCTACACCACTGGTCGGCTCCAGGTCGATCATGAGTTCCGACGGAACCTCGTGGGCACGGTATTCGGACAGATCCAAAACGCGTCCTTTCAGAACAATGGTGGAAGCGACACGCTCTATGATGTTGGCTTCAACTTGACCTTTCGGGTCAATCGGCACCTGTCGCTGCTGGGGAGCTACGAGTATTTCGACCGCGCGGGCACCTTCGGCTATCGCGACAACGTCGCCTTGCTGAATGTTCGAGTGGATCTGTAATCGCAGCCGCAGCGGCCGCTCACCCGTCGCCAAGTCCGAGCACGTCGGTCATCCCGTAAAGCCCGGGCGACCGGCCCCTGAGCCACAGGGCGGCCCGCACCGCGCCCGTCGCGAACACGCGTCGGTCAAACGCTCGGTGTGTGAGCGCGATGTGCTCGCTGCCGGACGCGAACAGCAGCGTGTGTTCTCCCACGACTTGACCGCCGCGCAGGGAGGCAAAGCCGATCGCTCCCGTCCGGCGCGGCCCGGTGGGGCCATCCCGGCCGCGTTGGGCCACGTCCGCGAGCGCCACGCCCCGCCCTTTCGCGACCGCCCGGCCGAGGCCGATGGCTGTGCCTGATGGCGCGTCCACCTTCTGCCGATGGTGCATTTCGACAATTTCCGCATCATAGGCCGCGGCCGGCAGCGCCGCTCCCATCCGCTCGGCCAAGGCGAGGAGAAGGTTTACGCCCGGCGCGAAATTGGCGGCGTAGACGACCGGGATGCGCTCCGCCGACCGCGCGACTGCTTCCTCATCAGACCGGGAAAGACCGGAGGTGCCCAGCACCCAGGATGTCCGCGCCGTCGCGAGCGCCTTGGCGTGGCCGGGTGCCGATTCCGGGTGCGTGAAATCGATGACGGCGTCGGATTGCGCGGCGAGCTGCGATATATCCTCGAACACGATGACATGCCCCGGGGTCGCCGGCATTGGCCGTCGCGCGATCCCGCCGGCCAGGTGCGCCCCGGCTGCGCCAACTTCCTCGACGAGGAGTTGTCCCATCCGACCGGTGACGCCGGCGATTCCAATGCGCATCAACTCGATCCCCTGCTGGATCTCCGCCGCGGACGTTGTGGCTCACAGGCCGCGCGGCTCGAGCAAGATATCACGTCCGCGCCCGCCGCCTCGCTCGCGCCTGCCGCCTCGCTCGCGCCTGCCCCGCGTCGCGGTTTGGGAGGAGACCGCACGGGGACCGCCGGGACAATCGCGGGCTTTTGCCGAGGTCGGTTGCCTCGCGCATGCGGAACAGGCTACCACCGGCCGCGGCGGCGGCAGGAAAGATTGATGCAGCAGATCACGGACGGGCCGGCTCTGCGGACCCATTTCGGCGTGGTCAACCCGCTGGCCGAACGCAAGGTTCTCCGTCGCCTGGACCGGCACGCGACGGCTTTCATCCGGCTTTCGCCCTTCCTCGTGCTCGCGACGGCCGACGCCGGCGGCCGCGTGGACGCGAGCCCGCGCGGTGATGCGCCCGGCTTCGTCCTGGTGCTCGATGAAGCGAACTTGTTGCTCCCCGACCGCCCAGGCAACAATCGGGTGGACAGCTTCGGCAACATCCTGGCCAATCCAGGCGTCGGATTGATCTTCCTCGTCCCCGGGATCGAGGAAACGCTGCGAGTGAACGGCCGTGCGGCCGTGGTCACGGAGCAAACCCTGCTCGCTCCCGCCATCGCCCAAGGCAAGACGCCGCGCACCGGGCTGCTGATCGCGGTGGAGGAAGTGTTCTTCCACTGCGCCAAGGCGCTGAAGCGATCGCGGCTTTGGGACGCGTCCCACCACGTCGAGCGCGGGAGGTTTCCAAGCCTCGGGCGGATCATCGCCGAGCAAACGGGCGCTTGCGACGCGCGCGAGGCCGACGACCGCATCGAAGAAGGCTACCGCACGCGCTTGTATTAGGGCGCCCCGGTTTTCCGCGTAGTTGGAACAACGACGGCAAAGAGGTGCCGAGGCATCGGGCCGACGTCTTTTTTTGTGGATAGTCGCTCGGCATTAGGCGTAGATTAACTAATGCGCCTGATGATGATCCGCATGTTGTCCTCGAACTCGCTGACGGCGTTCTCCACGAGCCTTGCCCAGGGCGGCATCAACGCGTCCCAGATCGGACGGCCCTCGGCGGTCTCGCGGGTCCGCGCGACGGGTATGCAAGGGCAAACCTCCATGCCGTCGGCCCCGAAGCTTGTCAGTCCAGACGGGGTGAGCGGCCCGCCGCCCAGCCGCGCCCTGCCGCGCGGGTCATTGCTCGACCTTTCGGTCTGACCACCCGCGTAGCGGAAAACCGCGTGTAGGCTGTTGGGAGCCGAGTTCATCGGCTAGCCGGCTCGACGGGGGGGTTGCCGCCGTCCGGCAAAGGCTTCACGCTTACCTTGATGACCGACGTGCTGCAGCCGCGGTTTGAGCGCCGTGTCCCCGGTGGAGACACGAGGGATCGGCTCGTCTGCCTGACCTGCGGACACATCGCCTACGAGAACCCGAAAGTGGTGGTCGGATCCGTCATTGTTTCGGACGGCGCCGTGTTGATGTGTCGCCGGGCAATCGAGCCCAGGCTGGGGTTCTGGACGCTTCCGGCCGGGTATCTCGAACTTGGCGAGACCGTGGAGGAAGGTGCTCGGCGGGAAGCGTTGGAAGAGGCGTGCGCGACTATCGCGCTTGACGGCATCCTCGGCGTGTATAGCATAAGCCGTATAGGCCCGGGGGAGGGC
>CAXUIE010000232.1:0-5734 GCA_964250825.1 uncultured Acidisphaera sp.
GAGTTCGCGCAGCGCGTCCGCCTCCTTCGTCGTTTCCACCCGCTCGGCCACCACGGCGGCGCTCGCCGCGCGGGCGATCTCGACCATGCCGGCGACGAAGGCACGCTCCCGCCCGCCCACGGCGACGCCCGGCACGTAGGATCCGTCCAGCTTGACGATGTCGGCCGTCAAGGCGCGGAGGAGGCGCACGTCAGCGGCGCCCGCCCCGAAATCGTCCAAGCAAAACGGCACGCCGAGCGCCCGCAACGCATCGGCGGTCCGCGACGCCTGGGCGATGTCCTCGATCTCCGCCGTTTCGGTCATTTCGACCATCACCAAGCCGGCGGCGCGCGCCCGATGGTGCTGGAGCAAGTCGGCAAGGCGAGTAACGAAGGCCGGGTTCTGCACCGATTGGCCAGACAGGTTGAACGCGACACATGCCCCCGCTTCAAGGGCCGCGTCGCAGGCCAACCGCGCGACGGCAAGGTCGAGCTCGTCGGCGAGGCCGAGCGCCTCGACCAGCATGACGAAGTCCTGCGGCCCATCGAGGGGGCAGTCGGGAACCGGCTTCGGCCGGATCAGCGCCTCGTAGTGGTGCGTCGCCCCGTCCGCGAGCGCCACGATCGGCTGGAACATCAGGCTGAAATTTCCGTCCCGGATCGCCCGCCGGAGACTGCCGGCCCGCGCTCCGGCCTGGCGCATGTAGCCGGCCAGTCCGCCCGCCAGACCCGCGGCGGCGAGGCCCGGCCGGCCCGCGGGCCGGGCGCTGGACCCGGGCCTTTCCGCCCGCCTGCCCCGCGCGGGGCTGGCCGAAGCGCCGTTTCGCGCGAACACGTTCAACGCTTGACGGAGCGCCCGCGCCGCCTGGGTCGGCGTCAATCCCTCGGTGGAAAGCTCGAGGTGGCGCGCGGCGACGCCGACCTCGAGACCCTGCTGCCGCAAGCTCGACTCGAGCAGGCCCGCCACGGACAAGAGATCCGCTTCCGTCCCGCCCTCGCCGAGAAGCCCGAAGCGCCCCGGGGCGATCTCGCTCGCGAGCGCGTTCGGGGCCACCGTCTCGAGGGCATGACCGATCGCTTCGCCCACTCCCAGCGCCAAGCCGTCTTCGGCCACGATCTCGAACAACCCGAGATCGCAGGGAACGCCAGACCGCATGCGCGCCTCGGCCGCGCGGGCGAGACCCTGCCCGGTGCCGGCCCGCAACACGGCCGCGGCTGGCGCGGGTGGCCGCGCGAACGTTAGACACAAGCGCGAACGGCTCTCCGATCTCAGGGCAATGCCCGCGAGGGCGAGGCAGCTCCGCTCGGGGTCGGCGAGGCGTATCATAAGCGGCGCCAACCGGCCGCGCTCAAGCAGCAGGGCCAAGGCGGCGTCGAGCGCGTCATGATCGACCGGCGCGACCAGCTCGCGCACCGGCTGGCCGACAAAACTCTCTGGCGAGCGCCCGAATTTGCTCCGGAACGCACCGGCCGCGTAGGTCAAGATGCCCCTGGGCTCGATCTCGGCCACCAGGTCCGCGCCGGCGAACGCGAACGCGACGAACCGTTCGTTGGTATCGGGCCGGCGCGACTCCGTCCCAGTCTCGAGAGGTGCGGCAAGCATTCGGCGAACTCCTCCCCACGGCCGAAAGCCCGCGGGGTTTTCCCATCTTGCCTCGAACACCTTAACGTCCGGTGCGCACGCGCGCCCTCGCCAACGGCTCCTTGCCCATCGCGCTGCTTGGCGGACCGGCGCCGGCCCGCTACAGAGGGCGCGATCACACGAAGGCTTGAAGGTTTCCGATGCCCTCCCGTTCGCCGAATCTCGCCGTGGTCCTGGCTTTGCTTCTCTCGGGAGCGGCAGGTTGCGGCGACTCCACGCCGACGCCGACAACAGGCGCGGGCGGCAGCGACCAGCCTTCCGAGCACAACAGCAACGACGCGGGAGGCGGCGGCACGCAGGGCCGGCTGTTCGGTGAACAGGGATTGGTGCTCGGGGTCGGCAAGGGTGCCGGCGGCGGCCGCGAGGAGGGTTCCGGGCTGGGCGTCAACGCCTATCTATGGCGGGGTGCGCTCGATACGCTTTCCTTCATGCCGCTCGCGTCCGCCGACCCATTTGGCGGCGTCATCATCACCGACTGGTATGAACCGCCGGCGGCGAGCGGCGAGCGGTTCAAGGCCACCGCTTACATCCTCGGACGACAACTGCGCGCTGATGCCTTGCGTGTTTCGATTTTCCGCCAGGTGCAGCAGGGCGGCGCCTGGGTCGATGCTCCGGTGAGCGCCGAAACCGTGGGCGAGATCGAGAACAAGGTGCTGGCGCGCGCGCGGGCGTTGCGCGCTCAATCCGCCGCCAGCTAACCTCGCGTCGTGAATTCGGCGGACTTCTCGGACCAGCGGCGACCGCTCGGGATGGCACCATCGTTCGACCGGGGCGTCCGATTGTCGGCGCGTCGGAATACTGACAAACCCATGGGGCAACCCGTCCCGTAGAAAGCGATGCGCATCCGTGCCTGACGCCACCGACCGCTCCGCCGCTCCCGAGCCGCCCCGCTACGACTTCCGGACCGCCGAGCCTCATTGGCAGCGGGAGTGGGAGGCGCGCGGCTGCTTTCGCGTCGCGGACGTGCCCGTCGACGGCAGGCCGAAATATTATGCCCTCGAGATGTTCCCGTATCCCAGCGGCGCCATCCACATGGGGCACGTCCGGAATTACACGCTCGGGGACGTCGTGGCGCGCTACAAGCGGGCGCGCGGCTTCTCCGTGCTGCATCCGATGGGCTGGGACGCGTTCGGTTTGCCGGCGGAGAACGCCGCGCGGGAACGTGGCGTTCATCCCGCGACCTGGACGGCGGACAACATCGCGGCGATGCGGGCCGAGCTGCAGCGGATGGGGTTCTCGCTCGACTGGTCGCGGGAATTCGCGACCTGCGACCCGGCCTATTACGGCCGGCAGCAAGCGTTATTCCTTGATCTCCTGCGGGCGGGACTCGCCGAGCGTCGGCAAAGCTGGGTCAACTGGGACCCGGTGGACGGGACGGTGCTCGCCAACGAGCAGGTGGTCGACGGCCGAGGCTGGCGCTCCGGCGCGCCGATCGAGAAGAAGTTGCTGTCTCAGTGGTTCCTCAGGATCACCGACTACGCTCCCGAACTGCTCGCTGCCCTCGACACGCTCGACCGTTGGCCCGAGCGCGTGCGGACCATGCAAGCCAAGTGGATCGGGCGGAGCGAGGGCGCCCGCCTGCGCTTCGTGCTGGACACGCCCGCCGCCGATCCAGAGGCCGATGGCTGGATCGGCTCGGTCGAGGTCTATACTACCCGGCCCGACACCCTGTTCGGCATGTCGTTCCTGGCCCTGGCACCCGAGCATCCCTTGGCCGCGCAAGTGGCCGCGCGCGACGGGCGTGCGGCCGACTTCATCGCCGAGTGCCGCGGCATGGGCACAAGCGAGGCGGTGATCGAGGCGGCGCCCAAGCAGGGCTACGACACCGGGCTGCGCGTCCGCCACCCGTTCATCGACGGCGCCACCTTCCCGGTCTGGATCGCCAATTTCGTGCTGATGGAATACGGCACGGGTGCGATCTTCGGCTGCCCCGCCCACGACCAGCGTGACCTCGAGTTCGCGCGCAAATACGGGTTGCCGGTGAGATCCGTGGTGCTGCCCCCGGGCGCCGACCCTGCCCGTTTCGCCATTGAAAACGTGGCCTATGTCGGCCCAGGAACGATTTTCCAGTCGGGTTTTCTCGCCGGGAGCGACCCGGACGCGGCCAAGCGGGCCGCGATCGCCGAACTCGAACGCGTGGACGCGGGCAGCGCCGTCGTCAATTGGCGGCTGCGCGACTGGGGCGTGAGCCGGCAGCGGTATTGGGGCTGCCCGATCCCGGTGATCCATTGCGCTGGCTGCGGCGCGATCCCGGTGCCGACGGAACAGTTGCCGGTGAAACTACCCGACGACGTTTCGTTCGACCGGCCGGGCAATCCGCTCGATCATCACCCGAGCTGGAAGCATGTGCGCTGTCCCCGGTGCGGCGCGCCCGCGCAGCGCGAAACCGACACCCTCGACACCTTCGTCGACAGCGCGTGGTACTTCGCCCGGTTTTGCAGCCCCCATGCGGTTGCGCCGATCGCGCGCTCGGCCGTCGACCATTGGATGCCGGTGGACCAGTATATCGGCGGTATCGAGCACGCGATCCTGCATCTGCTGTACGCTCGCTTCCTCACCCGCGCGATGCGCGACACCGGGTTGTTCGATCTCGCCGAACCGTTCGCCGGCTTGTTCACGCAGGGCATGGTCAATCACGAAAGCTACCGTGACGCCGAGGGTCGCTGGCTGTACCCCGACGAGGTCGAGCGGCGGCCCGACGGTACGGCTGTCGCGCGCGCGACGGGGCGGCCGGTGACGGTGGGCCGGGTCGAGAAGATGTCCAAGTCGGTCCGCAACACGGTCGACCCCGGGGCGATCATCGCGCGCTACGGCGCGGACACGACGCGGTGGTTCGTTTTGGCCGACAACCCTCCCGAGCGGGACATGGAGTGGACGGAAGCGGGCGTCGCCGGGGCGTCCCGCTTCGTCCAGCGCCTCTACCGTCTCGGCGAGGCGGTGGCGGACTTCGCCCGGATCGAGGGCGACGCGCCGCCCCCAGCGCTTTCCCCCGAGGCCCTCGCGCTGCGACGGGCGACCCACCGCACCATCGCTACGGTGACCGAAGCTCTCGAAGCGTTCGGCTTCAACGTCGCCGTGGCCCGCCTCCACGAATTCGCCAATCACGTCGCCGATGCGGGCCGCTCGGCGGCAAGCGACGGCATGGCTTGGGCGTTGCGGGAAGCCGCCTCCGTCCTGACGCGGTTGGTGGCGCCCATGATGCCGCATTTGGCTGAATCGCTGCACGTCCTACTATGGCCAGATAGCGACGCGCTGGCGGCGGATTTGCCCTGGCCGGAACCCGATTCCGCGATGCTTGAGGCCGAGACGGTAACCATCGCGGTGCAGATCCTGGGCCGCTTGCGCGGCACGATCCGCGTGCCTTCCGGCAGTGCCGCGGCGGCGGTGATCGCGGCGGCGGCGGCCGAGCCGAACGTCGCGCGGCTGTTGGCGGGGCGGCGCGTTGTCCGGCAGGTCCACGTGCCGGACCGGGTCGTCAATTTCGTTATCGCCGAGTGAACACGGCAAAATCCGCCTGGAGCCGACGCTTCACGCTGGTTGCCGGCTCGACATGGCTGCTTTCCGGCTGCGGCTTCTCGCCGCTCTACGCGAGGAATGGGTCTGGCCGGCAGGGCCCCGTGGTGCGCGAGTTGGGAGCCGTTTCCGTCGATGTGATCGGCGAACGGCCGGGTCAGTTGCTCCGCCAGGCGCTACAGCAGCGTTTGGAGGGCGACGGAAGCAGCACCGCGCGGCGCTATGCCTTGGCGGTGAGCTACGGCATCTCAGGCGAGGGCATCGGCATCAGGCAGGATACGACCGTGACGCGGCTTCGCCTGATCGGCCGGGCGAGCTGGACCTTGCGGGCCGAGGATCCCGCGCAAACCGTGCTGACCCGGGATCAAGCACAGGCCGTGGACTCCGTGAACCTCTTCAACGAGCAGTTTTTCGACCTCGATCTCGAGAACGAGGCGGCGCAGCGCCGGATCGCGGAAACCGTGGCGGACCACATCGTCAGCCAGCTCGCCTCCTATTTCCGGCGCCGCGCCGACGCCGCGCCGCGGTCAGGCTAGGTGTCGCTGGCAAGGAGGTTGTCCCTGGCGATACGGGTGATGGGTGGTTTACCGCCGAGCGCTGA
>CAXUIE010000233.1:0-3921 GCA_964250825.1 uncultured Acidisphaera sp.
GACGTGGAGCCGAGCGCTTCATGCACTTGGAGCCGCCAGGGCCGGATGACGACGCAGTCGGCGATGTCCTCGGGCATCCTCGTTCCCCTCCAATCGCAACGTATTGGAGGAAGTCGCGACGGCAAAGGGCGCGGGCGCTTGTCCGGTCAGCGCGTCATGCGGAAGCGACCTGCTGGTGCAGCGCCGTCGCTCCGGTTGGCGGGACGCTTCCCAGGCTCGGCATGACAAGGACAGCGTGCCCGTAGGTGGGGTCGGGCGCGCTATAAACGGCGAGCTTCGCCGGATCCTGCGTTGTCGTGAACCGGAGCGTGTCGACGCGAGCCCCCGCCGCGTTGAACAACTCAAGCAGGCTGCCTTGGAGGTTCCAGGAGGCAGCGCCCAGCCCTTCAAGCCTGACCTGCCCCGGCCCCTGCGGGCCGGCGACATCAACCTGCCCGAGAAAGCTCGCCGGCTGATCGATTTGCAGGGTGCCGCGGGCGATCTGGAAGGTTTGCCCGGCGTCAACCGCCGCGTTGACCTCGACCGCGCTCGACAGACCCGCGCCAGGCGGCTCGACGTCGACCTCGCCGGTCCCTGTCAGATGCGCTGACAGGGTGACCGTCCCACCCGCGGCCACAATGCTCTTGTCGTTTTCGATCGTGCTTCCGGCAGGGCCGGCAATTGTCAGGCGGCTGAGCGGGTCGGCGACCAACATCCCCTTGTTGACCAGGGTCGCGCCGGGCTGCAAGGCGACGGTCAGGTTGCCCGCGAGGCGACTGTCCCGGCCGCCCTCGATCACCCCGCCTTCGTTCACCACGGTCCCGCTGACCGACACGGCGCCGTATTTCGGGCTGTAGTAGCCCGCCGGAGCGCTGCCGGCAGGCCCGCTCAGGGCCGGGGGCGCTTCGTTGATCTCGACATTTTCGAGCACCGCGTTCGTCAAGGCGAGCGTGGGCGCGCCGGCGACGGAGGCGCCGGTCAGCCCGATGGTCGACTGAACGCTCGCCGACCCGAAGCTCCGTCCGGCCAGCTGGACGTCGCCATTCTGGATATAAAGGTTGTCGCCGGCGACGGGTGACTGAGACGGCGACCAATTGCTGGCGACCGAGAATAAACCCGCCCCTGCTTGCCAATTCCTGACCATGAAACCCTCGTGTTTTGGAGATGCGGTCAAATGATTGCTGCGTCGCAGGTTCTACCGGCCAATCCGGTCGAACTGTATTCACGAATGAGCCATGTTTCTTAACAGACTCAAAATTTTTCCTCTTTGATCATTCTTCGTTCGAATGATGTTCTTGATTATGGGTGTGAGCGTGCCCGTTTCAGCGGGACTTCCGGCTTCGGGTCCGCCTCGAGCGATGAAATAAAAAAGCCCGGCCCTCCAAGGGGCCGGGCTCGCTAGAGTGAGTTCCGTAAGATAGCGCCTCTTAATGCAGCGTTCGGAGTCAACGCCTCGTCAACACAGCAAACGTCATGCCAACGATAAATAGGCAGTCGATTCAATAAGATGCGGCGATGGCGGCAAGGCTGGCCGCAACTAGTGTTAAAATCTCCGACGCCGAGGCCGCCTGTCGCAGCCGCCGGCCACCGTGCAACTGCTTCAACCCCGTGCTACGTTCCGGCAGGAGGCGGACTATGTCGGACGCGGCGGCCAAGCCCTGGACGGTGGACCAATTCTTCGCGTGGCAGTCCGAGCAAGGGGACCGCTACGAGTTGGTTGGCGGCTTTCCCGTCCGGATGATGGCAGGAGCCAAGAACGTCCATGATGACATCGTGGTCAACGTGCTCGCCGAGCTTCGTCGTCAGCTGCGCGGCTCCGGCTGTCGGCCGTTCGCGGGTGACGGCAGCGTCGAAACCATTTCGGGCCAGATCCGGCGGCCGGACGCGGGAGTGGATCGCGGACGACGTGATCCCGACGCCTTGAAGGCTGCGTCGCCGCGCTTGCTGGTCGAGGTTCTGTCACCCACCACCCGGGATTCGGCGCGTTCGACAAACTGGCCGAATATAAGCAACTCGACAGCCTCGCCTACATCCTCGTCGTGGAGCCGAACGCGCCGGAGGTCGTGTTGTGGTCTCGCGGCGCGACTGGGGCTTGGCGGCGGCTCATCGCCGAGGGGCTCGGACAAGAGGTGGCGATGCCCGGCCTCGGCGTAACGCTCTCGCTTGCCGAAATCTATGACGGCGTGGTGTTTCCGCCGCGACCTCGCCTGGTCCGGCAAGCCGATGCCTGAAGCTCCGCCGGACGGGCATGGTGCTGCTGGTGAGGATTGAACTCACGACCTCTCCCTTACCAAGGGAGTGCTCTACCACTGAGCTACAGCAGCAACCGGCGGCGCGGTATAGACCTGGCGACGAATCGGGCGCAAGCGCGCCTGGCGACAACCGGCAGGCTGGGGCGAGATGACGGACCGGGTCACGAAGGAGGGCGCGCCGAAACCGCCGGACGAGGCGCGCAAGGCCGCTCAGCTCCGGCGCAGGGAACAAGCGCTGCGGGAAAACCTCAGGCGGCGCAAGGAGCAAGACCGCGCCCGCAAGCAAACGGCCAAGCCGTCCGGTTGAGTCGCGTTTACGCTTGGCCATCGAGCGGCTAGACCGGCCGGGCACGCCCGTCCGGAGTCGCCCGATGTCCGTCATGCCCGACAGCTGGATCCGTCGCATGGCCGTCCAGCACGGCATGATCGAGCCGTTCGTCGAGACCCAGAAGCGCGAGGGCGTCATCAGCTACGGCTTGTCGAGCTACGGCTACGACGCGCGCGTGGCGGACGAGTTCAAGGTGTTCACCAACGTCGACTCGGCGGTGATCGACCCCAAGGCGTTCGCGCCGTCGAGCTTCGTGGACCGGCGGACGAGCGTATGCATCATCCCGCCCAACAGCTTCGCCCTCGCCCGCACCGTCGAGTATTTCCGCATCCCACGCGACGTGCTGGTGATCTGCCTCGGCAAATCGACTTACGCGCGGTGCGGCATCATCGTGAACGTCACCCCGCTGGAGCCGGAATGGGAAGGTCAGGTCACGATCGAGATCAGCAACACCACTCCCTTGCCGGCGAAGATCCATGCCAACGAGGGCATCTGCCAGTTTCTGTTCCTCCAGGGCGCCGGACCGTGCGAGGTGAGCTACGCCGACAAGGCCGGCAAATACATGCGCCAGCGCGGCGTCGCCCTTCCCCGGCTGTAAATCACAGGAACCGCATTGGACCGCATCCGCATCCGCGGCGGGCGCCCGCTCGTCGGCGAGATCACCATCGGCGGCGCCAAGAACGCCGCCCTGCCCCTTATGGCAGCGGGACTGCTGACCGCCGAGCGGCTCGTGCTGCGCAATGTGCCGCGCTTGGACGACGTGCAAACCATGCGCGCGCTGCTTTCGCAGCATGGGATCGCGGCGGAATCCGCCGGCGATGATGGCCGGACGCTCTCGCTCGGCGGTCCGATCACCAGCACGGAAGCGCCCTACGACATCGTGCGCAAGATGCGCGCCTCCATCCTGGTGCTCGGCCCCTTGCTGGCCCGGGTGGGCGAGGCGCGCGTCTCCCTGCCGGGCGGCTGCGCCATCGGCACGCGGCCGGTCGACCTGCATCTCAAGGGCCTCGAGCAGATGGGCGCCACCATCCGGCTCGACGGCGGCTATATCGACGCCTTCGCGACCGGCCGGCTGCGGGGTGCCCGCATCGTGCTGCCGTTCGCGTCGGTGGGCGCCACGGAAAACCTGCTGATGGCGGCCAGTCTCGCGGATGGACGGACCGAGCTCGCCAACGCGGCGCGTGAGCCGGAGATCGAGGACCTCGTCCTTTGCCTGCGCGCGATGGGGGCCCGAATCGAGGGGGTCGGCACCGACCGGCTCACGGTGGAAGGCGTGCCGGCGCTCGGCGGCGCCGCGGACGCCCACAAGCCCGACCGGATAGGGCCCGGGCCCGATGTTTGCGCCGCGGGGGAGACCCGCGG
>CAXUIE010000233.1:3931-5715 GCA_964250825.1 uncultured Acidisphaera sp.
GGCGCGGCCCCCCGCCGCCCCCGGGGCGCCCGCGCCCCGGCGGGGGGCGCACCCCCCCACGCCATCATCCCCGACCGGATCGAGACCGGCACCTATCTTTGCGCCGCCGCGATTACCGGCGGCCAGGTCCGGCTGCGCCACGCCCGCATGGACCATCTTGGCGCCATCACGCGCATCCTGTTGGAAGCGGGCGTCGAGATCGCCGACGAGGAGGGCTGCCTGGTCGCCAAGCGGCTGAACGGCCTGCGCGGCGTGGATGCCATGACCGAGCCGTATCCCGGCTTTCCCACCGACATGCAGGCGCAGCTCATGGCGCTGATGGCGGTCGCCGAGGGGGCCGCGATGCTAACGGAAACCATCTTCGAGAACCGCTTCATGCATGTCCCCGAGCTCAATCGCATGGGCGCGAGGGTGAACGTGCACGGCGCGTCGGCGATCGTGCGCGGCGTGCCGGCATTGTCGGGCGCCCCAGTGATGGCGACCGATCTGCGCGCCTCCATGTCCCTGGTCCTGGCGGGACTCGCCGCCAAGGGTGAGACCACGGTGAGCCGGGTTTACCACCTCGATCGGGGCTACGAGGCGATCGAGGAGAAGCTCGGGGCCTGCGGCGCGGACATAGAACGCTTGAGCCGGTGAGCCTTCCGGCCGGCCCCTCCCTGGTGTAGAGCCCCGCATCCGCCGGCTCGACCGGCGGGGTCCGACCCGGAGCCCTGATGACCGCGCCGTTCGCCGCCACCGCATTCGAACCGGACGAGACCGCGCCGGTTGTCCTGGCGCTGCCCAAGGGACGCATCCTCGGCGAGTGCGGGGCTCTGCTGGAGAGTGCGGGCATCCGCCCGGCCCCCGATTACGCCGATGACGGGAGCCGCCGGCTCCGCTTCCCGACCGGCGATCCGGGGCTCGACGTGATCCGGGTCCGACCGTTCGACGTCGCGACCTTCGTGGCGTTCGGCGCGGCGCAGCTCGGCATCTGCGGCGCCGACGTGCTGATGGAGTTCGATTACCCGGAAATCTACGCGCCGCTCGACCTCGGCATCGGCCAATGCCGCATCTCGGTCGCCGAGCCGGAGGAAACCGCCGGATCGGACGACCCGAGCCGCTGGTCGCGCGTCCGCGTGGCGACGAAATACCCGACAGTGGCGCGCCGTCACTTCGCGGCCCGCGGCATCCAGGCGGACGTGGTCGGCCTCAACGGCGCGATGGAGTTGGCGCCCGGCCTCGGCCTGTCGCGCTTGATCGTCGATCTCGTGCAGACCGGCTCGACCTTGCGGGCGAATGGGCTGCTGGAAACGGAGGTGATCGCGCACGTCACCAGCCGGCTGGTCGTCAACCGCACCGCGCTCAAGACCCGGCCCGACGCGATCGGCGCCTGGCTCGAGCGGTTCCGGCTCGCCCTTCCTTGAAGCGGCTCGCCACCGCCGACCGCGGCTTCGAGGCGGCGTTCGCCGACCTGCTCGGGGCAGCGCGGGAAACCACCGAGCGGGTTGACGGGGCGGTGCGCACCATCATCGACGAGGTGCGCCGGCGGGGCGATGAGGCGCTGATCGAATACACTCGGCGCTTCGACCGCCTTTCGTTGACCGCCGAACGGCTGCGGGTCGGGGCCGAGGAAATCGAGGCGGCCGTGGCCGGCGTCGCCCCGGACCTCCTGGCCGCGCTCGATTTCGCGGCGCAACGCATCGAAGCGTTTCACCGCGCCCAGATGCCCGCCGACCTCCGCACCACGGACGCGGCCGGCCTCACGCTCGGGATGCGCTGGACGGCGCTCGACGCGGTGGGCCTCT
>CAXUIE010000234.1:0-1223 GCA_964250825.1 uncultured Acidisphaera sp.
GCGAGGTCCTTGCACAGCGCGATCACGCGTGCCTTGAGGCTGGCGTTGAACATGTCGCCGATCATCGTCATGCCGCCCCGCATCCATTGGCCGGAGCCGCCGAACTCGGGATGCTTGAACTGGGCCATGCCGCCGTGGCCGGCCGCGAGGGCGTTCAGCATGACAAGCACGGCGTCGGGGCTGAACCCGTGCCGCTCGGCGATCGCGTTGATTTCCAGCTGGCCGGATACCGCAAATTTTTGCATCACCCAAATCCGTGCAACGAGAAGGAATACGTCTGTACCGCGTCCATCGTTCCCGTGTTGGTCGCGAGAACGTACGAAGCGGAACGACACCAAGGGTGGCGGGGCGTTCGGTCCTTCGGGCTGGAGGCGGCGTTTGAGCCAAGTCGTGAGCAACTCCACTCATAGGTGAACGCGAACTTCGACGATCAAAAATCGCGCGCGGAATGAACTCAGGGGAGGGGCGATCGTCTAGTCGCGGCGGTCGATAAATGACCGTGTCTCGTGATGAAAGGAAACCTCGATGGACCGTAGACATGTCCTCCTCGGCCTCGCCGGCGCCGCCCCTCTGCTGTTGGCCCGCCACGCCGCGTTCGGCCAAACGGCGCCCGCCGGTTTGGCCCCGCTCGATGCCGCCGCCTACGCGGCGCAAACCCTCCAAGTCGGCACGTTGGCGAAGATCAGCAGCCAAGTCGCGTTGAGCATATCAAAGAACCCGTTCGTTCGCCGGTTCGCTGTTTCCGAGATCGCCGAGCAGACGGCGGTGGCGCAGTCCTTGACCAGCAACTTCAACCCGCCCCCGGCCGCGTTGACCGCGGCTCAGCAGCAGATCATCACGTCCTTGCAGGGCCTATCGGGGCCGGCGTTCGACGAAGCGTATGTGAAAGTGCAGATCCAGGGTCACGAGCAGCTTCTGGTGTTCCAACAGGAGTTCCTCGCCGGCGACACCGACCCGGCCGCGGATCCCGTCCACGTTGCCCTGATCGCGACGGCGTTCATCCAAACGCACTTGGCCTTGCTGCAGGGTTTGCTGTACATCGCTCCACTCTGAGGCAGTGCGCAAATGCCCGCTGTAAACAGATTCTTAGGTAGCGGCGTCCATCCCGAACCAGACCGTTATTCCCGCGAGCGCGACATTCGCGGGAATAACGCCGGATGGGATGCTACGGACAAACGCATTTCGGGAAAGCCTGCAACGAAGAGGGGGGGCGGCCCCCGGCC
>CAXUIE010000234.1:1233-3879 GCA_964250825.1 uncultured Acidisphaera sp.
CTACGCAAAACCCATTTTCGGTAAAGCCTCAAACCAACCGCGGCGGGCGCGCGGGCCGCATCACCTGAAAGTATAAACCTTCAAGGCGTTGTCGCGGAACAGCTTGCGCTTCTCCTCATCCGTCATGGAAAAACGGAAGGCGAGGTGGGGATCATCGAAATCCCAGTGCGGATAGTCGCTGGAGTACACCATGCGGTCCCAGCCGATCCAGTCGAACACCGCGCGCAAATCCTCGGGCGCTTCCGGCTCTTCCACCGGCTGTGTCGCGAACCAGAGATTGCTGCGGATGTACTCCGACGGCGGGCGCTTCACGTTCGGCACCTCGCTCCGCATCTTCGCCCAGTGCTTGTCGAGCCGCCAGCCAACGGTCGGAACCCAGGCGAAGCCACCCTCGATCATCACCACCTTCAGCCTCGGGAACGCCTCGAACACGCCCTCCAGAATGAGGCTGATCATCTGATTCTGCATTGAGTGCACCAGGACGTGATGGTCCTCGATGTAGAACTGCGGCCAGCCGCTAGCGGACGGCGCCGAGGACTGTGTGCCGCCGACGTGCAGTCCGATGGACAGATCGGCCTCCTGCGCGGCCGCGAAGATCGGCCAATAGCGTTTGCGCCCAACCGGCTCGCTGGTTTTCGAACCGAGCTGGATCTGCGCGAAGCGCCGGTCGCCGGCGCGCGCCTCGATCTCCTTGACGGACGCTTCCGCGTCGTCCTGGGGCACGAGGATGGATGCGCGCAGCCGCGGCTCGTCGTCAACGAAATCGTGCGCCTGCCAGTCGTTCAGCGCCGAGCAAAGCGCGGCCGCCGCTTCGAGGTTGCGCGCGGTATTGCCGCCCAGCAGCGGCTCCAGCACCCCATAGGCAACGTTATAGGGGTCGAGGAACTGCTCCCGCATGAAGGCGAGGTCGGAGCCCGGCAAGCTGCCGCCCGGCGGCCACGCATCACGCCGCGACGTGTTGGGGGAAAAGCGCGGGTAGGTGCCGCGCGCGGCGTAAGGGCCGCAATTGAACTGGCCGTACTCGGCCAAGTGCTGTCGCCAGCGCGCCGACAGGTAGGGGTCGAGGTCGCGCGGCGACTTCATGTAGGGGTGGATGTCGCAATCGATGATGCCAAGCGCGTCCCGCTGCGTTTGCGGCCGCTCCAGGGTCGTGCTGCTCATGAGATGGTCTCCCGAAGGCGAGGGTAGGTCGCGAGCGGATTGTCGAGCCGGATGCGGTGCGCGAGCGTGGGCGACAGTCCGGGTGGCAGCAGCGCATCCCCGTCGAACTGCCAGTGCGGGTAGTCGGACGAGAACAGCAGCATCGCGTCGCAATCGATCTGTGCCACGATGCGCTCCACCACGCTCGCGTCGGCCGGCGCGTCGAACGGCTGCACGGTGAGGCGCACGCTTTCCCGGATGATCTCGGCCGGCGAGCGCGTCACCCAGGGCACCTCGGCGCGCACGCCGCGCCAGGTCTTGATGGCGCGCCACAGGAAACCGGGCAGCCACGTGACGCCCGACTCGATCAGCACGACCCGCAACGACGGGAACTTGTTGAACACGCCGTTGCTGACGAGGCTGAGCAACTGATCCTCGAAGGTTTGCGACTGCGCGACGTAATCGTGCAAGTAATGCGAGGGCCAGCCGCTCGCGGTCGGCGCGTAGCGATACATGCTGCCGGCGTGCAGGCCGATCGGCAGGTCGTGACGGACGGCCGCGGCATAGATCGGCCAATAGTAGCTGCGGCCGAGCATCATTTCACAGGCGACCGGCAGGAGGATTTGCACGAACCGGGGATCGCCCGCGCGGCGCTCGATTTCTTCGGCGGCGAGGAGCGGCGCCTGCGCCGGCACCACGATGGACGCGCGCAGCCGCTTGTCCTTGTCGAGCCAGTTCTCGACCACCCAGTCGTTCACCGCGCCGCAGATCGCCGCACCCATCGTCTCGCTGACGGCCACTTGGCCGCCGGTCAGGGGATTGCAGATCGCGAGATCGACGCCGAACGGGTCGAGGGCGTCCGCTTGCAGCCGGGCGAGATGAGCGCCCGGGCGCGTGCCCGAGGCACGCCAGTCCGGCCGGCAGCTGATCGGCGCATTCGGCGGGTAGGACATCATGTCGAACCCGTCGATGCCCCGCAGCACAAAGGATTCGCGCCAGAAGTCATCCATGTAGGGCAGCAGCGCCTTGATGTCGGGGACGCCCGGATGGATGTCGCAATCGATCGCGCGCGGGGCGGCGTCGGCGTTCATCGGCCCTTGTTCCCCCTTGCCTTTGGCGCGAGCCAGCATGGCCCCCTGCCGGCCTCGTCGGCAAGTCGGCAGGGGATTGCATGTGGCGGCAACCCATCTTCTCCCTCCCGCAACACGGGAGAGGGCTTCGAAGCCAAGCGCGACAGCGGTGGGCAGGTCGGGCCGCACCGTTGACGAACCCAATCGATTCAGATGATACTTTCGTGTATGGATGCGAATTCGGCTACTTTGCCGCAAAAAACGATGTTTCGGAGGAATGTGTAACCATGGCTAGTCAACAATCCGAGCAGCTCGTCACCCTGTTCAAGAGCATGATCGCCAAGCTCGGCGCCAACCCGAACATGTCGCTCGACGAGATGCGGTCGATGTTGGAGCACCTGGGCGACATAACCGGCGAGCCGCGCGGCGTCGATTA
>CAXUIE010000234.1:3889-5672 GCA_964250825.1 uncultured Acidisphaera sp.
ACATCGAGACGGAGGGCGCCGGTCTGCCGGCGTTGTGGGCGGTGCCGAAGGGCTGTGCGGAGGACCGAGTGCTGCTGTGCTCGCACGGCGGCGGCTATGTCACGAACTCGATGTACTCGCACCGCAAGGTGTACGCGCATCTCGCCAAGGCGGTCGGCTGCCGGGCGCTTATTCCCGACTATGGGTTGGCGCCAGAGCATGTGCATCCCGGGCCGGTGAACGACATGGCCAACGCCTACCGCTGGCTGCTCGACCAGGGGATCACGCCGAACCACATCGCCTTTGTGGGCGACTCCGCCGGCGGCGGCTTGGCGATCACCACCATCCTGCGCGCCCGCGAGCTCGGCCTGCCGCTCCCGGCGGCGACCATGCCGCTTTCGCCGTGGCTCGACATGGACGGCAGCGGCGGAACGTTCGAAACCAACCGGGAGAACGACGCGCTGGTCGCGCGCGAGATGGTGCAAAATATGGCGGCCACTTTCCTTGGCGACGGCGGCAACAAGAACGACCCGCTCGTCAATCCGCTGCGCGGCGACCTGCGCGGGCTGCCGCCGGTCTACATCCAGGTGGGTGGCCACGAGACGCTGCTCGACGATAGCCGCAACCTCGCCGAGGCGATCCGGCGGGCCGATGGCGAGGTGAAGCTCGACGTGCATCCCGAGATGCAGCACGTGTTCCACTTCCTCGCCGGCACGGCGCCGGAAGGGGATGACGCCATCCGGCAGCTCGCCGCCTGGGTCAAGCCGAAGCTCGGGTTGTCGTAGTCGCGGCACGGGCCGCCAAATCCGGCGGCCCCGCATCCGTTCCGCTCCCGGTTTCTCCCCGATGGGAATTGCCGTCGGCGCGAGAAGCAAATATGTCGCGTCGATAACAGGGAGGGATCGGCATGGCATCGGAAGGTGTCCCGCGCCTGGAGATGCGGCGCATCTCCAAGACGTTTCCCGGCGTGAAGGCGCTCAACGGCGTCGAGCTCCAGGCCTGGGGCGGGGAGGTTCTGGCGCTGATGGGCGAGAACGGCGCCGGGAAGTCCACCTTGATGAAGATCCTGTCCGGGGCCTACCGCGCCGATGCCGGCGGTGAAATCCTGATCGATGGCAAGCCAGCGGCGATCTCCGACCCGATCGCCGCCAAGCGGCACGGCATCGCCATCATCTATCAGGAGCTGGCGCTCGCGCCCAACCTTAGCGTCGCCGAGAACATCTATCTCGGCGCGGAGCCCTCCCGAGCCGGGCGCATCGACCGGCAAGCGATGCATGACGGGTGCAAGCCCGTGCTGGACCGGCTCGGCGCGCCGTTCGGGCCGAGGACGCTGGTCGGCACGCTGTCCATCGCCGAGCAGCAAATGGTCGAGATCGCCCGCGCGCTCCACGCGAAATCGAAAGTCCTCGTGCTCGACGAGCCCACCACCGCGCTGTCCACGCGCGAAACGGAGCGGCTGTTCACCCTCCTGCGCCAGCTGCGGGCCGACGGCATCGCGCTCATCTACATCAGCCACCGCATGGCCGAGGTCTATGAATTGTCCGACCGGGTCA
This sequence comes from uncultured Acidisphaera sp., assembly GCA_964250825.1. GTDB lineage: Bacteria > Pseudomonadota > Alphaproteobacteria > Acetobacterales > Acetobacteraceae > CAVWQV01. The sequence goes on from CAXUIE010000234.1 coordinate 5,422, forward strand.
GCGTGCTGCGCGACGGCGCCTACGTGGGCACGCTGACCAAGGACGAGATCTCGGCCGAGAGCCTCGTGCGCATGATGGTCGGGCGCGATCTCTCTTCCTTCTACACGAAGGAGCACGATGGGGCACGCGGCGGCCACGGCCCCGTGGTGCTCGAAGTCCGCAACATCACAGATGGCGGCAAGCGGGTGCGCCCGTGCAGCTTCGCGCTGCACCGGGGCGAGGTGCTCGGCATAGCGGGGCTGGTCGGCTCG
>CAXUIE010000235.1:0-5648 GCA_964250825.1 uncultured Acidisphaera sp.
CCGCTCCGGGCGCTTGGGCTGCCCGAGCGCTGCCTTGGAACCGAGCCCGGCTGCGCCTGCGGCCGCCGCCAGCTTCACGAGGCCGCGCCGGTTCGTGGGCAGGGCCGTCTCGCCGCGGGCGGGGCTGTTGTTCGACATGCGTTGATCCGTTTTTGCGAGAATGCGACGGAAACGGAAGACCGCGACCCCGGTTTCCCGCCAGCCAAACACCGCCGCGTGTGTGCCGCGATGCCATGACCCGCGCCGCGCGCGCAAAAAACGAAGCTGTTATTAACTAATCGTTGAGCATCTCCCCCTAGGAGCATGCGGGCGGGTGCTTGGGCACTCGATTGGCCCTGCTGCTGAGGACAAAAGCACCTTGGAGCGCTCGCTCGACTTCAGTCGGGACCTCGATCATTCGGGATCCCTGACTGCCCACTCGCCGCTGGAGGAAGTGGACCGGGCCGTGGCCCGCGAGGTGGCCGCGCCGCCGCCCGCTCCCGCCGAGCCGGACCCGAAACCCAAGCCCGCGTATCCGGCCGCCGCTGCGAGGCCGACGCAGCAGGGGCCAGACGGCATCCGCTTCGACTTCAACCTCGGCTGCCGCGTGTCGGTGCCGAAGGGCGACTGGCGCATCAAGTTGCGCGACCTCGACACCGGCAACGTCCTGTACGAGACCGAGGTCAAGCAGGCGCTGGTGAGCAGTCGCAAGCGATACTATCTGCGCTGCGGCATCGAGGTGTTCGCCGGCGGCAAGCTGGTGTTCGAGCACCGCTACACCGCCGAGAACCGCGAGGTGCTCATCCAGTTCCCGGTCGGCACCCTGGGCGACGTGCTCGCCTGGTTCCCGTTCGCCGCCCGCTTCGCCGAGGTGCGCGGCTGCCGGCTGACCTGCGCGATGTCCGAACTCATCATCCCGCTCCTGCGCGACGCCTACCCGCACATCCGCTTCATTACCCACGAGCAAGTGGAGCCGGAGCGCTACTACGCCACCTACTACATGGGACTGTTCTTCGACGACACGGACAACACTTGGCAGCCGTGCGACTTCCGCCATGTCGGGCTGCACCGCACGGCGGCCTACATCCTGGGCGTCGATCCCGCCGAGCAGCCGCCGCGCTTGGCGCTGCCCGATGAAAGCCGGCCGATCGCCGAGCCCTATGTCTGCATCGCGGCGCAAAGCTCGAGTCAGGCGAAATACTGGAACAACCCGCATGGCTGGCGCGACGTGGTCGCTCATCTCAAGAAGGCCGGATATCGTGTCATCTGCATCGACCAGAAGCCGGTGCATGGCGGCGGCTTGGTGTGGAACCACATCCCGCACGGCGCGGAGGACGAGACCGGCGACCGCCCGCTGGTCGAGCGCGCGCGCTGGCTGCGCCACGCCGCCGCTTTCATCGGGCTGTCGAGCGGTTTGTCGTGGCTCGCCTGGGCCGCGGCAACGCCGACCGTGCTTATCAGCGGCTTCACGCACCCGACCAACGAGTTCACCACGCCATTCCGCGTCGTCAACTACCACACCTGCAACTCGTGCTGGAACGACCCGCGCGTTCGTTTCGATCACAAGGATTTCCTGTGGTGCCCTCGCCACGCCGGGACGCCACGGCAGTTCGAATGCACGCGCTTGATCACGGCCGAACAGGTGAAGGGCGCGATCGCGCGCATCCCGGGCCTGTTGCCATCCGAACACAAATCGCAACCCACAAACGACGCGAGCGCCCGTTCGTAGCTTCTTCTTAACCCTTCAAACGCAACTGTAATCCGCCGCGCCGCCCGACCCGCGCCGGCATTTAAGCGATCAGCGAGGCTTCCCATGACCACGTATGTCACCTCCATCGGCTCCGGCGTCACCACGATCAGCTCGGGGACGGTTGCTTCCGGCGTCACGGTCGCGGACAGCACCGAGCAGCTCCAGATTGAGCGTGGCGGCAGCGCGACCTCGACGACGGTCGACTCGGGTGGTTTGTTCACCGTCTACGCGCAAGGCACGGCGGACACCACCACCGTCAGCAGTGGTGGCGAGCAGGACGTGTTCGGCGGCGTCGACACCGGTGCCGTCATCTTGGGCTCGGGCGCGGTGCAGTCCGTCACCTATGCCGGCTTGGCGAACAGCGCGCAGGTGAGCTCGGGGGGCTCGCAAGTCGTCGGCGATACCGGCACGACCAACGCCACGGTGGTTTCGGGCGGCGGCCAGCAGGTCGTGCTTGGCGGCTCGGCCAACACCACCAGCGTCGGCAACTCGGCCGCGCAGATCGTCAGCGGCGGCAAGGCGTATTCGACGGTCATCCAGGGCGGCGGCGTCGAGAACCTCCTCGCCGGCGAGAGCCACAGCGCCAACATCAGCGCCGGCGGCGTCGAGAACGTTTCGGGCGGCACCGATTCCAGCACCATCGTCAGCGCCGGCGGCACCCAGAACGTCAGCAGCGGCGCCGTCGTCAACACAGTTTCCGTCCAGGCTGGCGGCACCCAGAACGTGTTCGCCGGCGGTCAAACGCTGACCGGCACCGTCGCGGGCACCGAGAATCTGTCCGGCGGCTACGCCAACAGTGGCACTGTCGTGAACGGCGGATTGGAGAATATCTTTTTCGGCGGCTCGGCAAACGCCGCCACCGTGCTCGCCGGCGGCTCGCAGATCATCAACAACAACGGCCTCGCTACCGGCGCGATCGTAGCCGGCGCGCAAACGATTTCGGCGGGTGGCGTCGCGAGCGCGGCCATTGTCAACAACGGCGGCGCGCAGACGGTCTCCGCGGGCGGTGTCGCGAGCGCCACCACCGTCAACACCGGCGGGAGCGAAACCGTCAGCTCGGGCGGCCTCGCGAGCGCGACGCTCGTCAGCGGCGGCACGCTCAACGTCCAGGCCAGCGGCACGCTGAGCAACACGACCGTCAACGCGGGCACGGAAAACGTGAGCGCCGGCGCGATCGTCATCAACACGACCGTGTCCGGCGGCGCGGAAGTATTGCTGAGCGGCGCCACTGTCACGGGCACCACGCTCTTGCACACCGGCTCGCAGGTCATCGCTACGGGCGCCACCGCGTCCGCGACGACGGTATTGAGCGGCGGCACGCAGCAAGTCTCCGGCGGCCTGGCCAGCGGCACCACCGTGCTCAGCAGTGGCCTGCAGACCGTGTTGTCGGGTGGCGCGACCGATGGCACCGTCGTCAGCAATGGCGGCAACGAATACGTGTTCGCCGCCGGCACCGCCACCAGCACGACCGTGAGCGACGGCGGCCGCGATGTCGTGTTCGCCGGCGGCACGGCGAGCGGCACCCAGGTTGCTGTCAACGGCATCGAGTACGTGCGGGGCGGCACGACCGTTTCGGCGAACCTGTTGTCCGGCGGCGAGGAGGTCGTCTCATCGGGAGGCACGGCGAACGCCGCGAGCATTGGCTCCGGCGCGGCTCTGCTGGTGTTCTCGGGCGGCGCGGCGAACGCGGCGACTATCAGCTCCGGCGCGTCTCAGTTCGTGTTCTCGGGCGGCACAGCGAGCGGCGCGCAAGTCGACAGCGGCGGCATCGACACCGTGTCTTCGGGCGGCACGGCGAGCGCTACGACAATCTCCGGCGGCGGCTTCGAGTATGTGGTCGGCGGCACGGCGGTGGCCGCCAACGTGCTGAGCGGCGGCCAGGAGGTGATCTCTTCGGGCGGACACGCGAACGCCGCCGTGGTCGCGAGCGGCGGCACGATTGTCGCCTCGGCCGGGGGCGTGATCAGCGGGGGTTCGTTCGGCGCGGGCGCCAGCGCCGTCATCAGCTCGGGGGGTGCGGCGAGCGGCCTCAACCTGAGCAGCGGCGGCACCGAGACGGTGCTGTCAGGCGGCATTGCGACGGGTGCGGCGATCGGCTCCGGCGGGCAGGAAACCATCTCGTCGGGCGGTAGCGCCGTCTCCGCCTCGGTCGGCAGCGGCGGCACCGAAACCGTGTTGTCGGGTGGCACCGCGAGCGCCACGAGCGTCGGCTCGGGCGGTACGATGCTGATTTCGGCCGGCGGCAACGCCGTCGGTGCGAACGTGGCCGGCTCGGCAACAGTGTTCGGCAGCGGCTCGGCCACTTCCACCACCGTCGCCTCCGGCGGCGGATTCTCGCTCGTGTCGGGCGCCATTGTCGGCGGCACGATCGTCAGCGGCGGCAGCGAACTCGTCAACGCCGGCGCAGTCGCGCACGCCACCTTGGTCGACGCCGGCAACGAGTATGTTTCGTCCGGCGGCGTCGCGAGCGGCACGACGATCAGCGGCGGCACGCAGGCCGTGCTCGTCGGCGGCCTCGCGCGGGGCACGATCGTGGCAGGCGGCAGCGAAAACGTCGCCGGCACCGCGTCGGGCACCACGCTGAGCGCCGGCAACTTGCTGGTCTCTGCCGGCGGCACGGCGATCGACGTTACGGCTGCGGGCGGCGTCATCACCAACAGCGGCCTGATCGGCGCCAGCACCGCGAGCGGCACCGCCATCACCGGGTCCGGCGGCTTCGCCACCGTGGTCAACGACGGGACCATTTCGGGCGGCGTCGCGCTCGCGCTCAGCGGCGGCGGCGACGTCACCAACTCCGGCACCATCATCGGCACGAGCGGCACCGCGATCAGCTTCGGCGGCACCACCAGCAACACCCTCACCCTCACCACGGACAGCGTGATCAGCGGCGTGGTGTCCGCGACCAGCAGTGCGAGCAACACGCTCGAACTGGAGTCGGGGACCGCGACCACCGGCACGCTCAGCGGCTTCGGCGCCAACTACGTCGGCTTCCAGACCCTGCAAGTGGACAGCGGCAGCATCTGGGAACTCCCGGGCACGACCACGCTCGGCAGCGGTGTCACCGTCCACAACGACGGCCAGATCGTGGTGAGCTCGGGCGACAACCTCACGATCAACGGCGGCGTCAGCGTGCTCGGCACCAGCGGCACGATCGCGGTCGAAACGAGCGGCACGTTGTCGCTCGGCGGCACGGTCGGCGCGGGCGAGCTCGTCTCGCTGGCCGGCTCCGCCGTCACGGTGGACCTCGGAGACCCCGCCGGCTTCAACGGCACCATCGGCACCCTGGCGCGCGGCGACACCATCGACCTGCGTTCGCTGACCTTGTCCGCCACCAGCGCTTCCATTGTCGGCAGCAGCATCGTCGTTTCCAGCGGCGGCACGACCGACACGCTCCAGCTCGACGCCGCGCCGTCCGCGCATTCCACGCTGGCGCTGACCGCCGACGGGCAGGGTGGCACCGACATTCGCCTCATCCCGCTGGTTACCGAAGCCCTGACCAGCGACACGGGGTTCTCCAACTCCGACCGGCTCACGTCCAACCCGTCGCTCACCGGCGTCGCCCCCCCCCACCCCACCCGGGGGGGGGCCGGGGGGGGCACCGGGGGCGGCGCGGCCCTCACCGACAGCAGCGGCGCCTGGACGTTCGCCGATACCGGCCTGCCCGACGGCGGTCACGCCGTCACCGCGACGGAAACCGACAGCAACGGTTATATCGGCTCGGCGGTGCTGAGCTTCACGCTGGACACCATCGCGCCAAGCGCGCCGACCGCGCTTGCCTTGACCTCGGCGAGCGACACCGGCGTGGTGGGCGACGATATCACCACGATCGCATCGCCGGTGGTCAGCGGCCAGGGTGCCGCGAACGGCGATCTCGTGACCCTCTACGACGGTGCCACGCCGATCGGCAGCGCAACTGTGA
>CAXUIE010000236.1:0-3315 GCA_964250825.1 uncultured Acidisphaera sp.
CGGTGATGGGGTGGCGCGGCTCGTCTTCGCGCACCGGATAGCGCGACGCCGGCCGAATGCCGCGACTCGCTCCGCGGCGCCGCCGGCGGGGGCGCGGTTGCCGCCGCCCGGCTGGTCGGGGCGCCGTACCCCGAGCGCCTGCGCGACCCGGGCGCCGCGTACGGGGCGGCCGGCGTGCTGCGCAGCGCGCCGCTCCTAGCGCGCCAGGGCCGTTCCTTGCTGCCCGCCGATGTCCTGTCCCGCCACGGGCTCTCGGTGCACGCGGCGATGGCGGCCGAAAAGCCGGCGGCGCTCAGGGCTGCCCGTCTCGAACTCGCGCAACAGGGCTTGGCGATGGCGGACACGCGCCAGCTCGGCTTGCCGCGTCGGGCGGTGGCCGCGGCCCTTCCCGTCGTGCTCCCGAACGTCCGATCGGTCCCCGCGGCCTCGGAGATCGCTTGGCGGTGATGGCCGCGGGCCTGCGCGGGCGGGTTTGAAGACGCCAGAGGGCGCGCGATTGCCGGCGTCGACCGGCTCCTGCCGGTTGTCAAACCGTGATGAGTCGCACCCGGCACGGCTGTGATACGACTTCTCCGCGCGGGCGCGTCCCCCAAGGTCGTTCCCGCGACATAAAAGAAGCAACAAACCGGAGGGTGTCCATGGAAATCGGCTTGGTTCAGATCATGGCGAGCTTCGGCTCCCAGGGGATCACCGAGCAGCAGGTCTACGACGAGGAGGCGCGGCAAGCCGTTCTCGCCGACGAGCTCGACTTCGATCACGTTTGGGTGGTCGAGCACCATTTCGAGGATTACTCGTTCTGTCCCGACAACTTTGTCTACCTTGCCTACATCGCCGCGCGCACCAAGCGCATTCGGCTCGCCACGGGTGCCGTCATTCTCCCGTGGAACATCCAGCCGCTGCGGGTTGCCGAGAAGGCGGCGCTGCTCGATACGCTGTCCGGCGGGCGGCTCATCCTCGGGCTCGGCCGGGGTTTGTCGCGCCGTGAGTTCGGCCAGTTCGGCATCGCCATGGACGAATCCCGCGACCGCTTCGACGAAATGGCCCCGATGATTCTTGAAGCGCTGGAAACGGGCGTGATGGAAGAGCATCACGGCCGCTACTTCAACCAGCCTCGGGCGGTGCTCCGTCCGAAGCCGTTCAAGAGCTTCCGCGACCGCACCGCGCAGGTGGCGATGAGCAGTGATTCGGTGGAGGTCGCGGGCCGGCTCGGCGTGCAGATGATGTCGTTCCTCTACAAGCCCGACGAGGTGCACAAGGCCGAGGTCAAGACCTACCGCGCGGCGTTTCAGCGTGAGCACGGCAGGGAGCCGGCAAAGCCGCCGCTGCTGGCGCTGATGACGGTGTGCGACAGCGACGCGGCGCGCGCCAAGGAGAACGCCGAGCGACACTGCGCCATGTATTTCCACTCCGTCATGCACCACTACGAACTCATGGGCGAGCACTACGCCAAGACGAAGGGGTATGCGGATTATGGCGTCGGGGCGGAGGCCATGCGCGCCGCCGGGCTTGACGACATGGTGCGCGCCTACGTGGACCAGCAGCTATGGGGCACGCCCGACCAGATCCTGCGCAAGCTGGAGGCGCGCCGCGCGGCGATGGGCGACATCGGGTGCCTGTGCGCCTTCCGATTCGGCGCCAGCCCCTACGAGGTCAGCGAGCGAAGCATGCGTTTGTTCGCCTCCGAGGTGCTCCCGGTCGCCCGCGCCTGGCCGGCCCCCGCAGAGCAGTTGCAGGCGGCTGAGTAGGTCGGGCTATCGTCCGCGCTTTGCCCTCTCTCCACGGGCGAGAGGGCAAGCCGGCTTTGCCTTTGTCGCGCCTGGTTTGCGACCGATTGAGGCGGTCGACATGCCGCCGCGATACACGATTGATTTCGGTCTGGTAGTCTCGCTCGCCTCCCGCGAGGCCTCTGAACCATGCCAGGATGTCGGCATCGAGGCTGATCGTGACCGCTTCCTTGCTCTGAGACTGACCGCGAGTGGCCCGAGACCAATCCAACACTTCCGGGATGTCGGCAAATTCGATCTCTGCGTCCGAGATCGCTTTCAGCAGCCGGAGGCGAATCTCGGCACCCGTACTTACGCCCGCTTCCGCGCCCTCCCCGGCTTCTCCCGCGCCAGCAACGGCAGCAGGAACCGCCCCGTGTGGCTTTCCGGCGTCGCCGCGATCGCCTCCGGTGTGCCGGCCGCGACGATCCGCCCGCCGCCGTCGCCGCCCTCCGGGCCGAGATCGAGGATCCAGTCCGCGGTCTTGATCACTTCGAGATTGTGCTCGATCACCACCACCGAGTTGCCCTGGTCCACCAAGGCATGCAGCACTTCGAGCAGCTTGCGCACGTCCTCGAAATGCAGCCCGGTGGTCGGCTCGTCGAGAATGTAGAGCGTCCGCCCGGTCGCCCGGCGGGCAAGCTCCTTGGACAGCTTGATTCGCTGCGCCTCGCCGCCCGACAAGGTGGTCGCCTGCTGGCCGAGCCGGACATAGCCGAGCCCGACCTGCTGGAGGATGCGCAGCCGATCGTGGATGCGCGTGGAAGCGGAGAAATACGGCACCGCCTCCTCCACCGTCATGTCCAGCACTTCCGCGATCGACCTGTCGCGGAACTTCACCTCCAGCGTTTCGCGGTTGTAGCGGCGGCCCTTGCAGACGTCGCAGGTGACGAACACGTCCGGAAGGAAGTGCATCTCGATCTTGATGACGCCGTCGCCCTGGCACGCCTCGCAGCGCCCGCCCTTGACGTTGAAGCTGAACCGCCCGGCCTTGTAGCCGCGCGCGCGGCTTTCCGGCAGCTCGGCGAACCAGTCGCGGATGGGCGCGAACAGGTCGGTGTAGGTGGCCGGGTTGGACCGCGGGGTGCGGCCGATGGGCGACTGGTCGATGTCGATGATCTTGTCGAGCAGCTCGAGCCCCTCGATGCGCTCGTGCGCCGCCGGCGCCTCGCCCGACCCCATCAGCCGCCGCGACGCCGCCTTGAAAAGCGTGTCCACCACCAAGGTGGACTTGCCCCCGCCCGACACGCCGGTGACACAGGTGAACGTGCCGAGCGGGAACGCCGCCGTCACGTTCTTCAGGTTGTTGGCCCGCGCGCCAAGGACGCGGATCACCCGCTCGGGCTGCACCGGCCGGCGCATGGCCGGCACGTCGATGCGCTTGCGACCGGATAGGTAGTCGCCGGTGAGCGAGCGCGGGTTCGCCGCCACCTCCGCCGGCGCGCCTTGCGCGATCACGTGGCCGCCGTGGATGCCGGCGAGCGGCCCCATGTCGATGAGGTGGTCGGCGGCGCGGATCGCGTCCTCGTCGTGCTCGACCCCCAGCACCGTG
>CAXUIE010000236.1:3325-5641 GCA_964250825.1 uncultured Acidisphaera sp.
AAGCCGGATTGCTCATGATCTCGGCCGGCGTCCCGGCCGCCACGATGTGGCCACCGTGCACGCCGGCGCCCGGGCCGACGTCGACGACGTAGTCGGCCGCCAGGATGGCGTCCTCGTCGTGTTCGACCACGATGACGCTGTTGCCGAGGCCGCGCAGGCGCCGCAGCGTGCCGAGCAGCCGCTCGTTGTCGCGCTGGTGCAGGCCGATCGAGGGCTCGTCGAGCACGTAGAGCACGCCCGTCAGGCCCGAGCCGATCTGGCTCGCGAGCCGGATGCGCTGGCTTTCGCCGCCCGACAAGGTGGCGGACCCGCGCGCCAAGGTGAGATAGTCGAGCCCGACATCGTCGAGGAACTGCAGCCGCTCCACGATCTCGCGCAGGATGCGCCGGGCGATCTCCTGGCGCTGCGGCGTGAGGGTCGGCAGCACGCCGCCGAACCAGGCCAGCGCGCGGTCGATCGACTGGTCGGAGGCTTCGGCGATGTTGCGCCCGGCCACCCGCACCGCCAGCGCCTCGGGCTTGAGCCGCGCGCCGTTGCACACCGCGCACGGCTTTTCCGCCTGATAGCGCGACAGCTCCTCGCGCACCCACACGCTGTCGGTTTCCTGCCGGCGCCGTTCGAGGTTGCGGATCACCCCCTCGAACGGCTTGGTCACCGTGTAGGCGCGCACGCCGTCCTTGTAGGTGAACGCCACCGCATCCTCGCCGGTGCCGAACAGGATCGCATCCCTCACCCGCTTCGGCAGTTCCTCCCAGGGGGTCCGCGTGGTCACCTTGAAATGGCGCGCCAGGCTTTGCAGCGTTTGGTCGTAATACGGGCTGGACGCGCCGGCCCACGGCATCACCGCGCCTTCGGCCAATGACACGCGCTCGTCCGGCACCACCAGCGCCGGGTCGAAAAACGTTTCCACGCCGAGGCCGTCGCACGCGGGGCAGGCGCCGTGCGGGCTGTTGAAGGAAAACAGCCGCGGCTCGATCTCCTCGATCGAGAAGCCGCTCACCGGGCAGGCGAAGCGGCTGGAGAACACGGTGCGCTCCCCGCCATCGGCGTTCTCGGCGTAGACGACGCCGTCGGACAGCGCGAGCGCGGCCTCGAAGCTGTCGGCCAAGCGCGGCGCGATGCCCTCGCGCACCACCACCCGGTCCACCACCGTCTCGATCTCGTGCTTGATCTTGCGATTGAGCGCCGGCACCTCGCCGATCTCGTAAAGCGTGCCGTCCACCTTGACCCGCGTGAAGCCGCGCCGCTGCAACTCGGCGAGTTCCTTCCGGTACTCGCCCTTGCGGTCGCGCACCACCGGCGCCAGCAGCAGCAGCCGCGTGCCCTCCGGCATGGCGAGCACGCGATCCACCATCTGCGACACGGTCTGCGCCTCGATCGGCAGCCCGGTGGCCGGCGAGTAGGGGACGCCCACCCGCGCCCACAGCAGCCGCATGTAGTCGTGGATCTCGGTGACCGTGCCGACCGTGCTGCGCGGATTGCGGCTGGTGGTTTTTTGCTCGATGGAGATTGCGGGGGACAGCCCTTCAATGCTGTCCACGTCGGGCTTGCCCATCAGCTCGAGAAACTGGCGGGCATAGGCTGACAGGCTTTCCACGTAGCGGCGCTGGCCTTCGGCGTAGATCGTGTCGAACGCCAGCGAGGACTTGCCCGAGCCGGACAGGCCGGTGATCACCGTCAGGCTGTCCCGCGGGATCGCCACATCCACGTTCTTGAGATTGTGCTCGCGCGCGCCGCGAACGTGGATGGAGCCGGCCATGCCGCGCGATCCTGTGACGGGAGGTAGCGTTCTCAGATTGTTCACTTCTATATGGCAGCGTGCGAGGGTTCTGGGAAGAGGCGGCCGCGTGTTACGCTAGGCCGTCTTCCCGCGATTCGCATGGTGGACAGCGCGAGGGTTTGATCATGGCTGGCAGCGTCAACAAGGTCATTCTGGTGGGCAATCTCGGGAAGGATCCCGAGGTGCGCAGCACCCAGGCGGGCCAGAAGATCGTCAACTTCACCCTCGCCACTAGCGAGACCTGGAACGACAAGGCGAGCGGGGAGCGCAAGGAGCGCACCGAATGGCACCGCGTGGTGGTGTTCAACGACCGCATCGCCGACATCGCCGAGCGCTACCTACGCAAGGGCAACAAGGTCTATGTCGAGGGCTCCTTGCAGACCCGCAAGTGGACCGACCAGAGCGGGCAGGAAAAATACACCACGGAGGTGGTGATCGACCGCTTTCGGGGGGATCTCACCTTGCTCGGCGGCCGCAACGAGGAAGGCGGCGAGGGCGGTGGGCAGATCGTCGCTAGCGGCACGCCCGAAGAAGTC
>CAXUIE010000237.1:0-2423 GCA_964250825.1 uncultured Acidisphaera sp.
CACCCCCCGGGGCCCCCGCCGCGTGGGCCCCCCCCGGGGGGGGGCCCGCGCGCGCTCGGCATCGCGGTGGTCATGGTGTCGCGCCCGCTCGCTCCCTGTGTCCGGACCGTGCCCGACGTGGCCGGGGCGTTGACTTGGCTCCGTCACGGCGCGTGACGCCGGGGCGAGTACACCCACGGAGGCGCGCCGGGGCGTTCGATAAGCCGGGTGGCGGCCGAGCCGATCAGCACAAGCGTTTGCATGTCGGCGCAAGTGGGGTTTGCCTCGTCCAGGGTGGTGATGGTGATCCGCTCGTCTGCCCGACTAACGGCGGTCGCGAACACCACGGCCGTGGACGGTGGCAACACCGGCCGCAGCGCGTCGAGCGCCGCCGTCAGCTGCCATGATCGCGCCGCCGAGCGGACGTTATAGAGCGCCAGGACAAATCCCGCCGATGCCGCCATGGTCAGGCGGCGCAGCACCACCTGCCAAGGTTTGAGGTTGTCCGATAACGAAACCACGCAGAAATCTGCTCCGAGCGGCGCGCCCACGCGCGCGGCGGCGGCGAACATCGCGGAGATACCGGGCAGCACCGTGATCGGCAGCGCGCGCCAGCACCGGTCGCCGGTTTCCACCGCCTCGAACACGGCACTCGCCATCGCGAACACGCCGGGATCGCCCGAGCAAACCACCGCGACGTCCCGCCCTGCCCCGGCGAGGCTGAGGGCTTGGCGGGCGCGGGCGTCCTCCTCCCGGTTATCGGACGGATGACGGATTTGTCCGCGCCGCTCCGGCACGCGAGCGAGATAGGCGGCGTAGCCGACGAGATCGCTCGCCGTTTCGAGCGCCGTCGCCGCTTGCGGGGTCTGCATCCGAGGGTCGCCGGGGCCGAGACCGACGATGACGAGCGACCCGCTCATCGCGCGCGCTGCCTTCCTGGCACGAGAATCAGCGAGAAATACGGGGCTGCCTCGTCTCCCACCGCATCCAGCGGCGTCACGCATGTATCAGGCGTTGTACCGCGCGCGACGTAGACCGCACGCTCGGCTGCGCCGGCTTCGCGCAGAGCGGAACGGATCTTCGGGAGATTGCGGCCTACTTTCATGATCACCGCTGCGTCGCTCGCGCAGAGGCGCGCGGCGAGGCTGGCCTCATCCATCGTGCCGGGCAGCACGGTCAGCACGTCGTCGCCATGCGTCATTGGCAGTCGCGCCTCCGCCCAGCAGCCGCTCATGCCGGTGACACCCGGAATCACGGCTACCGGGTAAGCGCGCGCCAACTGATCGAACACGTGCATGGCCGAGCCATAGAAGAACGGGTCGCCCTCGCACAGCAGTGCCACGTCCCGCCCAGCGTCGAGCCGGTTCGCGATCACACTGGCCGCCAGCTCGTAGAATGCCCTCAGCGCGGTCTGGTAACGCGGATCGTGGGCCGGCAGCTCGGTCGTGTAAGGGTATTCGAATCGCAATTCCTCGGTGTTGGGCGGCACGCGGCCGGAAACGATTCGCCGCGCGTGCCCTCCCTGCCCGCGCTTGGCGAAGAACGCCACCACGGGCGAGCTCGCGATGACGCGGGCGGCCTTCAGTGTCAGCAGCTCGGGGTCGCCCGGGCCGACGCCCACGCAATGCAGGACACCCGCCATCACTCGCGCTCGCTCGCGAGCGCGTTGACGGCGGCGACCGCCATCGCGCTGCCGCCGCGCCGGCCTTCGACGATGAGAAACGGCAATCGCCCGTCCTCCACCAACGCCTGCTTGCTTTCCGCGGCACCCACGAAACCCACGGGCATGCCGATGACCGCGGCGGGCGAGGGCGCGCCCGCATCGAGCAGTTCGAGCATGCGGAACAGTGCCGTGGGCGCGTTGCCGATCGCGACCAGCGCGCCTCCCAGGCGCTCGCCCCAAAGATCGAGCGCCGCTGCCGAGCGGGTACTTCCCGCGCGCTTGGCGAGCGTCGCCACCTCCGGCGCGTCGAGCGTGCAGATGATGTCGTTTCCGGCGGGCAGCCGCGCGCGGGTGATGCCATGCGCGACCATGCGCGAATCGCACAGGATCGGTGCGCCCGCGAGCAGCGCCGCGCGCGTCCGCGCCGTAAATTCGGGTTGGAAGCGAAGGGCCGCCGCGATCTCCACCATGCCGCAAGCGTGGATCATGCGCACCGCAACCCTGGCCTCCTCCGGCGTGAATCGCGCGAGGTCGGCTTCCGCGCGAATTGTCGCGAAGGAGCGGCGGTAAATTTCCGCGCCGTCCCGGACGTAGGGCCGCGCGGTCATGCGGCGTTCGCCCGATCGTTGCGGATGAGGCGGTAGCGCCCCGCTTCCCCGACCATCGTGACCGTGGCGGGGCTGGGATGGGCGCAGCCCTTGGCGCAGCCCGACACGTGCAGGGTGCCCTCGAACCCGCCCGCGGCGCGCCGGGCGGCATCGGCGCGGGCGGGCACCGTGCC
>CAXUIE010000237.1:2433-3802 GCA_964250825.1 uncultured Acidisphaera sp.
ATATCAGCCGGGCGAACAGACCCGAGCATCACGGCGCGCCAGGGTGTGAGCCGCAGGATGCCGTCGCTCCACCGATCGGCCAGGGAGGCGAGCGCCGCTAGGGTGTCCACGTCCGTCTGGCCGAACGGCAACCCGATGCCGAATGCGCCACGCGTCAATCCGGCGTACGCGTGGAAGCCGACCGCCTCGACGGCGCGCGACCCCATCACCCCGGCTCTCTCTCCCTTGGGGGAAAGCGTTACGTGAGGTGGACCGGCTAGCCGCACGGTGATGTCGGCGGGGAACGCCAGCGGCAGCACGCCACCACCATCGACGGCGATGCAAAACTTAGGGGGCAAGGAGGCGAGGTCCGCGCCAGCAACGAGCATCTCCTCGAGCGCGCCAGCCAGCGAAAGCGTGTGGAGCGCCACATCCGGGTCGTCGCCTGCCATTGGCGAGACGAGCACGTTGCGGCGTCGCTCCGCTCCGGCATCCGGGTGGGCGATACCCGCCTCGACGACCGCGGCGGCGAACGGCGCGACTCCCTCCCGGGTAACGCCGCGCACCTGAAGATTGCCGCGTCCGGTCAGCTCGAGGATCCCGTTGCCATGCGCCCGGGCCAGCGCCGCGAGACAGCGGGCCGCGTCGCTGGTCAGCCTGCTAGCAAACGGCTTGACCCGCGCGAGCAGGCCGTCGCCGGTCGGCATCGGCTCATGGACGGTTGGGCACGACCCGCGCTTCACGTTGGCACGGCAACGTTGCGCCGGGGATGCCAAAGACCGCGCGCTTGAGCCTCGGCGAACCGCGCCGCCATCGCCGCCCTTGCCTCGGGGTTGACGCGGGCGAGGAAGGCATCGACCGGCTCGGTCCCGAGTGTGGCGTCGAACAACAGGTCGAACTGCCGATCGAACCGCGTGGGCAGGGTCGCGGCGAAGTCCGCCAGCGCTTCGATGCCGCGCGCGATCTCGGCGGCACCACGATAGCCGTGTCGCATCATGCCCTCGATCCAGCGCGGGTTCGCCGCCCGCCCGCGCATCACGCGCGTGACCTCCTCGGCCACGGTGCGAGGGCGCGGCGCATCGGGGCGCGAAGTGTCGAGGTGGTAGAGCGCCGCCATCTGCCCAAAACTCGCCGATGCGGCGGCGAAGCCGCCCTCGTGCGCGGCGTGCTCCGTGCTGTCGAGCAGGTCGATCTCCGCGTGGTCCTGGACGTGAACGAACGCTTCGGCGTCGCCGACGCGCGCGGCGAGTCCGTTTTCATCGGGGGCGCCGTCGAGCCCGAGGCCGTACGCGCCGGCTGACGCCGCCAGCCACCCCCTGCCTTCGCGTCCGCCCGCGCCATAGCATCCGAAGGCCGGCCCGTAGATGCGGACGGTCGCGCGGCGCAGGTT
>CAXUIE010000237.1:3812-5637 GCA_964250825.1 uncultured Acidisphaera sp.
GCCCGACAACCCGCGCGCCGCGGCCGCGAGCGGGTTCCAATCCGCCGCCTCCTCGCGCGCGGCGATTGCCCGGACGGCGGCATCGAACAGCGCAACCTGCCCCTCGAACGCATCGCGGAACAGCCCGGAGATGCGCAGGGTGACGTCCACGCGCGGGCGCTGGAGACGCGCGATCGGCAGCACCTCGAAGCCGCCCACGCGCGCCGAGCCGCTGTCCCACACGGGTTCCACCCCGAGCAGCACCAAGGCGAGGGCGAGATCCTCGCCGCCGGTGCGCATGGTCGTGCTGCCCCAGAGGTCCACCACCAAGGTGCGCGGCCATTCCCCGTGATCCTGCCGATGGCGCACCAGCAGGGCGTCGGCGGCCTTGATCCCCAGTGCCCAGGCCGAGCGGGTCGGCACCACGCGGGGGTCCACCGTGGAAAGGTTGCGCCCCGTCGGCAACACGTCAGCCCGCCCGCGCGAGGGCGCGCCCGCCGGTCCCGGCTGCACGAAGCGCCCGTCGAGGGCTGCGAGCAACGCCGCGTGCTCCGCCCGCGCGCAGGCGGCTGGGCCTGTCACGCCGAAAACGTGCAGTCCGTCGCGAAGCTGCAAATCCTTGACGTCGCAGAGATAGGCGTCGAGCCGGGCCAGCGCGTCGTCATCCGCCGTTCCGGGGGCGACGCCGCTTTCCGCCAGCAACCCGGTCGCCGCCGCTTGCTCTAGGATGTCGCGCCGGAGCAGCGCGGTGCGCCGCCGGTCGAGGCCGTCTGCGGCCGCGTATTCGTCGATCAACTGCTCCAGCGCCGCTGCGTCGCCGTGCAAGCCGGACGAGCCGACTGGCGGCGTCATGTGCCCGATCGTCACCGCGCCGAGCCGGCGCTTTGCCGCCGCCGCCTCGCCCGGGTTGTTGACGATGAAGGGATAGATCACCGGCACGCCGCCGAGGAGCGCGCGCGGAAAGCAGCTCGGCGCGAGCGCCGCCGCCTTGCCCGGCAGCCATTCCAGGGAGCCATGTGTGCCCAGATGCACCATGGCATCGATGCGGAGTTCGGTCCGCAGCCACAGGTAGAACGCGACGTAGGCGTGGCAGGGCGCCTCATCGGGATCGTGATACGCGGCCCGCCGATCGCCCGCGTCGCCGCGATCCGGCTGGAGCGCGACCAACACATTGCCGCAACGGACATGCCGGAACGCGAATGTTCCGCGCTCCGGCCCCGGATCGCCCCAGCGCGCCCGGATGTGGTTCTGCGCCGGCGCGGGTAACATTTCAAACAAGCGTTGATAGGTCTCGATCCCGACGGCTTGCGTCGGCTCTGCGTCGCGAAGCGTCCCGGCATCGAACGTCGCGCCGACCGCATAACCCGCAATGCCGAGCGCGCGGAGAATCGCGCCGAGGCTTGCGAAGCTGTCCAACCCGACGGCATGGCCCCGCTGTCCCCCGACGCCCGGGTAGTCCGACAATACGATCGCCAGTTGGCGCTGCGCGCGCGGCGCGCCGGCAAGCCGCGCCCAGCCTGCGGCCCGGTCGGCCGCGAGCGCCACACCCTCCGGGTCGGGCCGATGCGCCGTACGAGCGTACTCAAGGTCCGGCACCAGTTCACCGGCGGCCTTGAACGAGACGGCTCCCGTGGCGAGGCGGCCGTCGAGCTCCGGCAACACGACCTGCATGGCGAGGTCCGCTTGCGACAGGCCGCGCGAGGAAGCAAGCCATGCTTCGCGCGGCGAGCCGGACAGGATCGCTTGCAGCACCGGGACGCCGGCCGCGTCCAGCGGCGAGCCGCCCTCATCGCGCCGCGTTTGCCGCCGAAACGGTTCGCGCCTTAAATCCGGCCGTGGTGCTCAA
>CAXUIE010000238.1:0-5633 GCA_964250825.1 uncultured Acidisphaera sp.
CCTTTTTCTCCAGCACGAAATTCGGCATCGCCCAGGAATAACGGAACGCGAGGATTCGGGGCAAACCGGCGTTGGGCCGTCACTCACCGGATCAACCCCGCGAGCAGCGGCACGATGACGGCGGTCGCCAGACCGTTGAGCGCCAGCCCGAGCCCGGCGAAGGTGCCGGCGAGCTCGCTGATCTGAAACGCGCGCGCGGTGCCGATGCCGTGCGCGGCGACGCCCACCGCGAAGCCGCGCGCCGCGTCGTCGCGCACGCCGATCAGCGCCAGGAGCGGCGACATGATCACCGCCCCGAGAATGCCGGTGAGGATAACGCAAACGGCGGCCAGCGCCGGGATGCCGCCGACCGATTGCGCGACCGCCATCGCGATCGGGGTCGTGACCGATTTCGGCGCCAGCGAGGCCAAGGTGGCGGGGTCCGCGCCGAGCAGCCATGCGACCGCCACTGCCGTCACCACCGAGGTCAGCGATCCCGCGAGCAGGGCGGCGCCGATCGGCAGCAGGAGCCGTCGCACCCGTCGCGCCTCCCGCACAAGGGGCACGGCAAGGGCCACGGTCGCCGGGCCGAGCATGAAATGAACGAATTGCGCCCCGTCGAAGTAGACCCGGTACTCCGTCCCCGTCGCACCCAGCAGCAGCACGACCAGGATCACCGCGAGGAGCACGGGGTTGGCGAGTGGCGGGCGTCCCAGGGCGGTCGCGAACCAGTCCGCCGCCGCATAGGCCGCGAGTGTCGCGGTCAGCCACAGCAGCGGGGTCGCGGACAGGTAGACCCACAACCGGAACACCTCGTCCATCAGGGTTCCTCGGCCGGTGCCACCCGGCGCGCGACCGCCTGAAAGCAGAGTGCGGCCACCGCCATCGACAGCACGGTGGAGACCACGAGGGCCGCGCCAATCGCCAAGCCTTCCGCCCGCAGCCGCGGCAGTTGCTGCACCACGCCGACCGCGGCCGGGACGAACAGGAGCGAGAGATGCCGAAGCAGGGTGTTGGCCGTCGGTTCCAGCACGCGGCGCAGGTCACGCGACAGGAGCAGCGCGACGGCGAGCAAGGCAAAGCCCAGCACCGGGCCGGGGATGGCGGGCACCAGCGCCCGCGACACCGCCTCGCCGGCGAGTTGGAATGCGAGGAGGGAGGTGAGCGCGATCAGCACGATGGGATGTTCCCGGTCAGCGCGGACGTTACGAGAGGTGAACAGGCCGACGACTACGAGTCGAGCGAGGAGGGTAGGTCACTCGGCACAGCTCACAAAGTCCGACTTGTATGATCGAGCTCTTTGACATACTGGAGGCGTATCGCACGTCCTGCCCTAAACAGTTCTTCATTGATAAAACAGCACCTCTCCAATATACGTTGCATTGCGCGCGTATGTTGTATGTTAGTTAAAATATCTTGCTCCGTTTGTCGGGGGTGTTTTGTATTACGGGACCATTTTGATTGCCAGCAGTAGTAACATTTGCAGATGCACGTCTTGTAGCCACCCGGATATAAATTACTGCTCCTCCGTTACAATGTCGATGTGCTCGCGAAAAATTGTATGTTATACTTTTGTACAGTTTGGACAGATAATTTCTCAATTATCTTGAATTTTAGTCTGTATTCTTGGATGACAATGTCTTTCTAGCGTTTAGTTTTGCAATCCGCAAACTAAAAGCGAGCTAATTACTGCACCCACCAGCCCCAGCGTTCCGAGAGTAGGCAAAAACTCCGAGCTAATCAAAGATGCGGAACTCAAGCCTAAGCCTATCTGCTATCGCGGCCATTGCCGGATCGCCATGAGGCCGCCGTCCACCGGCAGCATGTGGCCGGTGATCCAGCGCGATTCGTCGCTCGCCAGGAACAACGCGGCGTAGCCCACGTCCCAGCCGGTGCCCTCCGTCTTGGTGGGCACCATCTGCCGCCGCCGCTCCAGCGCCTCCGGGCCGAGCCGGGCCACCATCGGGGTGTTCACCGTGCCGACCACGAGCGTGTTGGCCCGGATGCCGCGGTCGGCGTAGTCGGCGGCGATCGAGAGGGTGAGGCCGTGCATCCCCGCCTTGGACGCGGCGTAGGCGACGGCGCCGGCGCTGCCCGACATGCCCATCGCACCGACCGACGACGACACGTTCACGATCGCCCCGCCGCCGCCCGCCAACATGCGCGGGATCGCCGCGCGGCAGCACAGCAGGGCGGAAGTGAGGTTGGCCTCGAGCACGAACATCCAGTCGTCGAGCGCCACCGCTTCGGCCGAGCCGCCCCGCCCGCCGACTCCCACGTTGTTGTGCAGGATGTCGAGCCGGCCGTATTGCTCGACGGCAAAAGCCGCCACAACCTCGGCTTCGTCCTCCCGGCGCACGTCGGCGGCGCACACGGCCGCCTCGCCGCCCTCCGCCCGGATACGCGCGGCCAACGCCTCGGCGCGCTCTGCACTCCGGTTCACCAGCACCACCCGCGCTCCCTCGCGCGCGAACAGGATCGCGGTCGCCGCACCGTTTCCGATACCTTCGCCCCGCGACGCCGCACCGGTCACGATCGCCACCTTGCCGGCGAGACGCTCCATCGCACGTTTCTCCTTCAGATCGCTCGGCTCGCCCGCGCCAGCACCGCCTCGAACAGCACCTGGCAGCCGGCCTCGGCCTCCGCCGGCTCGATGCTCTCCGCCTCGTTGTGCGACAAGCCGTCCTTGCAGGGCGTGAAGATCATCGCAGCCGGCAGCTTGCGGCCCACATACACCGCGTCGTGGCCGGCGCCAGAGACGATCTCGCGCGCCGTGTAGCCGAGCCGCGCCGCCGCCTGCCGCACGAGATCCACGCACGCAGGGTCGAACGGCTGGGCCGGGTTCTTGAACACCGGCAGCACCTCGAGCTTGACCCCGCAATCCCGCGCGATGAAGCCGGCCTCGCGCGGGAATTGGGCGTCAAGCCGGTCCACCTCCGCATCGAGCGGATGGCGGAACTCGACCGAGAAGCGCACCTCGCCCGGGATCACGTTGCGGCTGTTGGGCAAGACCACGAGCTGTCCCACCGTGCCGCGCCCGTCCTCGCCGCGCGCCCGCATCATGCGGTCCACCAGGTCGATCACCCGGGCAGCGCACACCAGCGCGTCCTTGCGCGCCGAGGGCGGCGTGGTGCCGGCATGGGCGTCCTGGCCGGTCGCGACCACGTCGTACCAGACCATCGCCTGCGCCCCGGTCACGATGCCGATCTGCTCGCTGTGGCGCTCCAGTATCGGCCCCTGCTCGATGTGCAGCTCGAAATACGCGTCGGCCGGGAACACCTCGGCGGGCTCCGGGCCGCGATAGCCGATGCCGTCGAGCGCCGTCTCCACGCGCAGCCCGTCGAGGTCGGTGAGCCCGTACGCCTTTTCGAGCGGCATCACCCCGGCCCACACCCCGGAGCCGAGCAGGCTATGGCCGAACCGGCTGCCTTCCTCGTCGGTCCAGTTGACCAGCTCGATCGGCGCCTCGGTGCTGATCCCGAGGTCGTTCAAGCTCCGCATGACCTCAAGCCCGCCCAGCACCCCGAGTGCGCCGTCGAACTTGCCGCCGGAGGGCTGGCTGTCGAGATGGCTGCCGACCAGCACGGGGAGCCGGGACGGGTCGCGGCCTTCACGCCGGGCGAACATGTTGCCGATCGCGTCCACCCGCACCGCGAGCCCCGCCGCCTCGCACAGCTTGCGGAATCGCTCGCGCCCGGCGCGGTCGACGTCCGTGAGGGTCAGCCTGCGCACCCCGCCCTTGGGCGTGGCGCCGATCGTCGCCATGTCCATCAGGCTGTCCCACAGCCGGCGGCCGTCGATGCGTTGGTTGCTTTGGGCGCTCATGCGTCGGGCCTCGCTCATTAACTCTCCCGATGTAGCGCGCGCGGCGAACCGCGTCTCCATTTCGCGCAGCTTTCGGTGCCGGCGGCGCCAGGCCTGGACGCCTCGCGCGAGCCGGACCGGCCGCGTCATGCAAGACGCGAGCGCGACAGGGTTCCGCGCCTTCAGCGCCGCGCGGAAATCCGTCACGAGGCTGAGCTCGCGCAGACTTTCCTCCCGGCTCGCCAGCAGCGGGCCGAGCCCGGCGGCCGCTCCGCCCGTGGCCGCCTGTCGAACGCTGCGGGAGGCGGCGATCAGCGCCGGGTAGTTGTTGATGGTTCTGGTGGTGGGCGAGTAGGCGCGGGCAGCCCCGCTCCATTGCGCGGTGTATTGATACAGTGGCTCCGGGGCCAGCACCAGCCGCGCCCCGGCGAGGATGGCGTCGAGCATGAGCATCACATCTTCGCCGAAGCGCATCTCGGGCCGATAGCCGACCCGATGCTCACGAAGGAACGCGCGCCGCAGCACCGGCTTAAGAAAGCCCCAGTCGAACGTCGAGCGGCCGGTCTGCACCCCCCGGAGGTATTCGCTCGGCGCGAGCGGCCTGGGGGGGCCGACCTCCTCGAACGCGGTCCGCACCGGCCGCATCGTGGCGGGATCGAGGATCAGGAGATTGTCGAGCACGATGTCGCCGCCCATCGACGTCCCGGCCTCGGTCAACCGGGCGAGACGGGCCGGGTCGAACGCGTCGTCGGCATCCAGCACCGCGATCCACTCGCCGCCAGCGGCCTCGATGCCGCGATTGCGCGCGACGGCGGGTCCGGCGTTGACGACGAGCCGGATGAGCCGCGCCCGCGCGTGGGCCGCGCAGCGGCCCCCGATGATCGCGGCCGTGTCGTCGGCCGAGTTGTCGTCGACGAAGATCGCTTCCCAGTCTCCGGTCGTCTGCCGAAGGAGCGACCGCCAGGCCCGCTCGACGAAACGGGCAGCGTTGAAGGTCGGGATGACGACGGAAACCGACGGCATGGGGGCGTCCCGAACTGTGATGCACGAGCTTTGATGGGGCCGCCCTAGCACAAACGCGGGCGCGGCTGCCACGCGCGCGACGCGCTTGCCGGCGCTATCGCTTCCTGCGAATCTCCGCATGCATTGAGGGACGCCATGCCAGACACGCCGGCCGGGGTTGCAGCGGCCCCGACGCTCCGGACCGCTGATCTCGACCGCGCGGAGGTGTGGGAAGCACGGCGCGATCTAGCCGCCTGCTTTCGCATGGCCGCGCGGCTCGGGCTCCACGAGGGCATCTGCAACCACTTCTCGGCGATGGTGCCCGGCGGCGACGAGCTGTTCTTGGTCAACCCGCTCGGGTTTGGCTTCGGCGAGATCACCGCCTCGCGGCTGCTGATCTGCGACCTCAGCGGACATGTCGTCGCCGGCGAGGGCGTGCCGGAGGCCACCGCCTTTCACATTCACGCCCGTCTGCACCTCCAACTGCCGCGCGCCCGCGCCGCGTTCCACACCCACATGCCGCACGCGACGGCGCTCGCCATGCTCGAAGGCCCGCCGCTCGCCTGGGCGGGGCAGGCGGCGCTCAAGTTCTACGGGCGGATCGCTGTCGATGAAGCGTATGGTGGCCTCGCCCTCGACAGCGCGGAAGGCGACCGGATCGCGGCCGCGGTGGGCGAGGCCGACATCGTGTTCCTCAAGCAGCACGGGGTGATCGTCGTCGGCTCCGACATCGCTCAAGCCTGGGACGATCTTTACTACCTTGAACGCGCCTGCGAAGCGCAGCTTCTGGCGGAGTCGACCGGCCGGCGGCGCGCGCCCGGGGCGCGCGCCCTAGCCCCACCGGCCCC
>CAXUIE010000239.1:0-5614 GCA_964250825.1 uncultured Acidisphaera sp.
GTGTAGAACTCGGTGGACAACCAAAAAATAAAAAAAAAAAAGGCGCGCACCAATGGTGGCAGCGCTGGCTGCATCACGGCGATGCCGACGCACATCAACAGGGTCGCCGCGTCCAGCCCCAGCGCGCTGCCTGCCAAGCCCCGCGCCGCCGCACCGAACGCGTTGAGCAGCAGCCCGGCCACGAGCGTCGATACGGCGCCGAAGCGGGCGATCAGCACCGCGCTCGGCACCGCCGCCACGGCAAAGAGCAGCGGCGGCAGGCCAGTCAGCAGACCGATGTCGGTCGCGCGAAGATTGAACTCGGCGGTGATGCGCGGCAGCACCGGGGGCACCGCCAGGATGGTTGCCCGCAGTGCCGCCCCCGAGAGCCAGAGCAGCATCAGGGCAAGCGCGAAGTCGCGCGGCATTGCCGCGTTGCGCAACCGCTTGTTCTGCCCGGCTGCCAAATAACGTCTCCTTCCCTGTCGAGGATTTCGGTTAATGATGACGCAGGAAAAACGAGACGCTTTGTTCGCCGATCACGATTCCGAGGAGCCCTGCGAGAGCGACGGGCGGGGGCGCGGGCGAGCGAACGCGCAGCAAGGCGTAGAGACCGCCGACCAGGATGCCGACCGCAAGCGAGATCAGGAAGTTCAAACCGTCGCTCCTGGAGCCTTCGGGGTCGAGCAGCCTGGGCGCCGGTCAGCGTTCCCCACGCGCCTCATACCCGCGGCACCTGCATCCCGTTTACGACAGCGGGGCGCGCGCCGACCGTCGCGAGCCAGCGGTGGAGGGCCGGCTTGTGTTGCAAGCTGTTGACCAGCGGCTCCTTGAGCGCGGTGGTCGCCGCGACGACCCACGGGTAACAAGCGATGTCGGCGATCGAGTAGTCGTCACCCGCGAGATGAGGCGCCTCGGATAGCCGCCGCTCCATCACGCTTAGCAGGCGGTCGGCCTCCTTCGTGAAGCGTTCGATCGCCACGGACGACTTCTCTTCCGCCCGGACAAAGAAACCGAGCTGACCCAGCATCGGTCCCAGGCCTCCTATTTGCCAGTGCAGCCACGCGAGCGTCTTGAACCGGGCCGGTCCAGACGGCGCGAGAAGCTTTCCGGACTTTTCGGCGAGGTAGGTCAGGATCGCGCCGGACTCGAAGATCGCGAGCGGGGCGCCGATGGCGGTCTCATCAACGACAGCATCGTCGACGATGGCGGGAATCTTGTTGTTCGGGGCGATTCTCAGAAAGTCGGCCGCGAACTGCTCATCTTTGCTTATGTCGATCGGATGCACCTCGTAGGGCATTCCGATCTCCTCAAGCATGATCGGGATCTTGCGACCGTTTGGCGTGCTCCAGGTATGGAGATGGATCATCTGTCATCGCTCATTTTTCTGATGCGTTTGAGGGCGCAGGGCCGGCCGTTATCATGTTGCGCCTGGGCGGCTGGCGTTCAGCCGAAAATCTTCGCCGCCGTTCGGGCGACAAGCTCACCCTGATGACGCGCGCCGGCGAATTCGATTTCGCTTGGCTGACGCGATCCATCGGCACCGGCGATGGTTGTGGCACCGTAAGGCGAGCCGCCCACGACCTCCTCGAGCGTCATCATCCCCGTATGGCTGTACGGCAGACCGACGATCACCATCCCGAGATGGAGCAGGTTGCCAATGATGGAAAACAGCGTCGTCTCCTGGCCGCCGTGTTGCGTCGCGGTGGACGTGAAGGCGGCGCCCACCTTGCCGTTCAGCGCGCCGCGCGCCCAGAGGCCGCCGGTCTGGTCGAGGAACGCCGCCATCTGCGAGGACACCCGACCGTATCGGGTGCCCGTGCCCACGACGATGGCGTCATAACTCTCCAGCTCGGCCACCGTCGCGACGGGAGCCGGTTGGTCCAGCTTGAAATGTCCGGCGCGCGCAACGTCCTGAGGCGCGGTCTCGGGCACGCGTTTGACGTCGACCGAGGCGCCTCCGGCGCGAGCGCCCTCCGCCATGGCGTACGCCATGCCCTCGATGTGACCATAGGTCGAGTAATAGAGAACAAGAACTCTCGCCATTTCGCCTCTCCTGCTGTCGAAGCTTGGCCGGCAGATCGCGCGGTGACCGCGATCCCATTCAGCGTTCGGGGCATTGCTCGCCAAGCTTCCGGCGAGAAGCTATGAGCGCGAGCCGTTCGGGAAAACCGACAAAATCTCGGCGGTTAGGTTCGAAAAATTCGAAATGGCTTCCGACCCCGGCAATCCCACCCTCGACCAGCTTCGCGTGCTCGTCACGGTGGTCGAGACCGGCAGCTTCGCGGCGGCGGCCCGCGGACTGAATGGGTACGATGCAGGCAAATGTGTGGGTAAGCTCGGAGGTAGCTACCCGCGCCAGCTTATAAATACAACTTATTACAAGAGATTAGACGCGTTCGCAGTCGGACATCCCCTCCGCCAATCTGAGGCCAGGTGCGATCCAGTCAGCGCGTCGCTCACGCCCCGAGCTGGGTCGCGAGATCCTCGATGTCCTTGGCGATCACGGTCCAGTCTCCGTCCGGCTCGATGTCGCGGACCTGATTCGGGCCGTACTCGCCGGGGCGGGGGAAAAAGCCGGTCTGCAAGCCGAGCGCCTGGGCCGCCCGTAGGTCGGAGTTGTGCGCGGCGCACATCATCACCGCCCCGGGGCCGAGGTCGAGCAGCTTGCAAGCGCCGAGATAAGTTTCCGGGTCCGGCTTGAAGTGGCCGAACAGATCGGAGCCGAAGATCATGTCCCACGGCAGCGCCGCCCGCTTGGCCATCTCCAGCAGCAGCGACACGTTGCCGTTGGATAGCGGACCGATGATGTAGTTGCGCTTGAGCCGGGTAAGCCCGGCCACCGCGTCGGGCCACGGCCGCAGGCGGTGCCAGCCGAGATTGAGGTGGCGGAGGTCGTCCTCGCCGAGCCCCGCGACGCCAAACTCGCCGACGAGATGGTCGAGCGTTTCGCGATGCAGAGTGTCGAGCGTCGCCCAGGCGCGTTCGCCCGATCGCACCCGCTGCATCGACGGCTGATAGGCGCCCCGCCAGGCATCAACGAGACCGGTCCAGTCCGCCTCCAAGCCGCGCGACCGGCCGAACGCGGACAAATCCTCGATCAGGCTGGAACGCCAATCCACCACGGTGCCGAACGTGTCGAACACCAGCGCCTTGAGCTCCGTCACGGTTTGCCTCCTGCATGGGGTTCGGAGCGAAGCGGCCGGAGGGGCCATCGTCAAGCCGGGCCGCCGGCCTGAGCGGACGCGCTCAGAACAGCCCGAACACGCCGCGCAGGAACCCGGGCGTCAGCGCGGAGAGCGGGTTTACGCTCACCTTCGGGTCGCTCACCGGGCCGCGTATCGCGTAGGTCGCCGCGAACACGCCGCCACCCTTCTCGGGGCTGAACAGGTGCCCGATCAGCGGAACGTTGCCGAGCAGCGAATTGAAGAAGTACGCCGGCACGATGGTGCCCTCGATGTCCACCACGTTGCTCCGCAGATCGACGCGCCCTTTCGCGGTGAGCCCGAGCGAGGGATTGAACGCGCGGGACTGGCCGAGCTCGAGCGCGTCCTCGGTCAGGGTGAAGGGCGCGGTCAGCCGCGTGAAGCCGAGCCCGGGGCCGCTCGCCGCCTGCACCAGCCCGTAGAGCGTCATGGCTTGCAGCAGGCGGCCGAGCCCGTGCGGGTCGTGAACCCTGAACGCGGTGATGTCGGCGGTGCCGGACAGGGCGTGGTCGGCGCGCTGGTCGTCATAGGTCCCGGACAGGGCGAGCTTGCCGCCCTGCATGGCGCCGGTCAGGTCGAGCGCAGCGAGGAGCGCGCCCGCATCCGCCGCATTCGCGGACAGCGCGCGGCCGCCTCCCTTGGGAGCGAGGTCGAAGTGGAATGGCTGGCCCGGGCTGGACTGACCGCTCAATGACAGGCGTTGGAACAGCTTCCCGTCGTTCTCGGCGCTTCCCGCGAGGTTGAGCCAGTTGCGGCCGCCCGCCATCAGAGCGCGATCGAATCTGGCATCCAGAGTCCAGGGGTGCAGCGGTCCCGTCGTGGTCGCCAGATCGGGCTTCGGCGCGACCGGCTGCCTCCGGTGGGTCGAGATCGCGGAGAGATCGATCACCGGGCCGCTGAACGTCGCCTGCACCGGCCGGTCCTCGCCCGGCTGGGGGAATCGGACCACGCCCTGCGCTTGGGTTCGCCCCAACGACAGGCGGTCGAAGCGGAGTGCTGCGATGCGTCCCCCGACATAGCTCGCCTGCCCGCGCACCGCGACGTCCTTGCCGTCGAGCGAGAGCGCTTCGATGCCGGCCAGCTTGTCGTGTTCGAGCACGATCCGGGCCGAAAGACGGGCGGGGCTGCCCGCGGGCTTGC
Source organism: uncultured Acidisphaera sp. (assembly GCA_964250825.1). Lineage (GTDB taxonomy): Bacteria > Pseudomonadota > Alphaproteobacteria > Acetobacterales > Acetobacteraceae > CAVWQV01. Next base: position 4,326 of record CAXUIE010000239.1, read on the forward strand.
GCCACCCGATCGGCGCTGCGGTCAGTTCCGCATTCGCCAGGTCCGCGTCGGTCTGCACGATGCCCTTGCCATCCCGCAGCTCCGTGAGCGTCGTGCTGATGTCGGCCGTGCCGGACAGCAGCGGACCCGGGTCCACGCCCGCTGCCGCCATCTGAACGGCGCTCGCCCGGCCGGACGCGGTGACCTTCTGCAGCACCTGTGATGGCGGCCCTCCGCGAAAATCCAACTTTACGGCGAGTTGCGCGGCGATCCCCGCGAGCCGTGCGTCGCCCTCGACGTTCAGTCCGTCGTTGGTCGCATCGAGATCGAGCGTGCCCTGGTCGACGTCGCGCCCCGCCACGACCTCGGCCAGGCGGGCATCTGTCAGATGCGCCTGGGCGTGGATCACCACGTCGTCGATGCTCACCGTGTCTTCGAGCGGCAGCTGCACATGCAGCTTGATGCCGGCTTGGCCGCCCGGATCGCGCCCCGGGAGTGGATGCTTGTCCAGCAGCCGAAGCCGGGGCTGGCGAAGCAGGGCGATGACGTCCGAGAGCTCGCCCGAGCTGTCCGCGTCGATGGCCGCGAACTGGTGGCGCTGTTCGAGCCCGGTGATCCTGACTTTACCGCCGCGGATCGCGAGCGGCCCGTGCGAGGCGTCCGTGTCCTGTTGGCCGCTTTCGGCGGTGATCTCGAGCGTGTCGGGGTCGAGAATGCGCAGCTGGGCCCGGGCGTGCTCGATGGGCGGCACCGGCCGCAGCCAGTGAACGGTGAGGTCGCTCCCCGAGATCGTGCCGGTGCCGTGGGTCAGCGTGACGGAGGACAGGTCCGGCGAGCCGGCGATCTCCACCTCGACATGGCCGTTCCGCGCGGTGCCGGACGGGATGTTCGCCGTCACCCATTCGCGGGCAGCGCCGCCGGCGCCTTCGGGCCAGAGCACGGGGAGGTCGGCGAACGCCGCTTGGTCGAGGTCGAGCGTCAGCGTGGCCTGCATTCCTTGCGCCGTTCGCCGCGCTTCCCCGTGCGCTTGCAACTGAGTGGCCGCGCCGCCGTCGCGCGCGCGCACCGACGCGCTCAGTTTCCGCAGGCTGAGGTGGTCGGGCCGTGCTTGCAGGTTCAGCGTTGCGCTGGCGAGTTGCACGACGTTTGGGCCAAGCCGCATCTGGCCCGCTTGAGCTCGGGCGTCGAGCGTGGCCGATCGCAGGGCAAGCTGCGGTCCGAGTTCCGCTTCGGCCGCGATCGAAACCGGCGCGTCCAAGGCCGCCAGCGCCGCCAGCCCGGGCGCCGCCCGCGCCAGCGCCGCCGGCTCG
>CAXUIE010000240.1:0-5309 GCA_964250825.1 uncultured Acidisphaera sp.
GGCACGCCGTTCAACGATCCCTCGGGCGACCGTTTGCGCGATTGGCTGCGGATGGACCGCGACACGTTCTACGACGCCGCCCGCGTCGCCATCCTGCCGATGGGACTGTGCTATCCTGGCCGTCTGGCGCAAGGTGGGGATGTCGGCCCGCGCTCGCGCTGCGCCCCGCTATGGCACCCCCGGCTGCTGCCGCTGATGCCCGGCGTGCGGCTTACCTTGCTGGTCGGCGGGTATGCGCAGGACTACGCGCTCGGCCCCGGGTCGATGACCGCGCGGGTGCGCGACCACGCGCGCCATCTCCCGCGCTATTTCCCGCTGCCGCACCCGTCCTGGCGGACCGTCGGCTGGGAAAAACGCAATCCCTGGTTCAACACGGAGGTGCTGCCGACGCTGCGCCGATTAGTGGCGGCGACGCTTGGCTGATAGGCTTGCCACTCCAAAGGAGGACGCGGGATGACCCATTCGGTGACCGAGCACGTGGTCCGCACCGGCCGGCACACGACGTTCTATCTCGCGTCCGGGGCGGAGGACGCACCGCTCATCATCTTCATCCATGGATGGCCGGAGCTGTCGATCAGCTGGCGGCATCAGCTGCCGGTGTTCGCCGGCCTCGGCTTCCGCGCGATCGCACCCGACATGCGCGGCTATGGCCGGTCGAGTGTGTATTCGAAGCAGTCCGACTACGCGCTTGAACACATCGTTCAGGACATGGTGGAGCTGATCGACGGGCTCGGCCGCGAGCGCGCCACATGGGTGGGACACGACTGGGGCAGCCCGGTGGTTTGGAGCATGGCGAGCCACCACGCGGAGCGCTGCGCGGCGGTGGCCAATCTGTGCGTCCCGCACATCCCGGGCGGCTTCGGGCCGGCCAACATCATCCCGCTGGTGAACCGAACGGTGTACCCTGAAGCCGAGTTCCCGGCCGGGCAGTGGGAGTATCAACTCTTCTATCAGGAGAATTTCCCGGCGGCCCACCAGGCGTTCGACGCGAACGTGCGCAACACGGTGAAGGCCTTGTTCCGCCGCGGCAGCGCGGCGGGCAAGGGGACGCCCTCGCGCACGGCGCTGGTGCGCCGGGACGGCGGCTGGTTCGGCGGCGCCGGCCAAGCGCCAGACCTGCCGCGCGACGCCAGCATGCTTTCCGAGGAGGACCTCGACAGCTACTCGGCCGCGCTCGAGCGGAACGGCTTTTTCGGGCCGGACGCCTGGTATATGAACGAGGCTGCCAACGTCGATTTCGCCCGCCGCGCCCCGCAGGGCGGCAGGCTGGCGCTCCCGGTCCTGTTCCTGCACGCCGCCCACGACTACACGTGCGAAACGCTCGACTCGCGGCTCGCCGAGCCGATGCGCGCCGCGTGCGACAACCTCGTGGAGGTCGTGGTCGAGTCCGGGCATTGGATGGCCCAGGAGCAGCCGACTGCGGTGAACGCGGCGCTGGCGCGTTGGCTGGCGATGAAGGTTCCGGGAGGCTGGCCGAGCGGATTTGCGCGATAGCCTCTCCCGCGACTTTGTTTTCGGGTAGGGTCACGTCATGACTAGGCGGATGCCAACATTCGAAGACGACGAGGTCGAGGCTGAATCGCGCGCTCTGGCTGCGGCAATTGCGGCGTCCGACGCCGATCCTCGCATTGTGTCGCACGAGAAGGTACGCGTCCTGGCTCCTGCGCCTCGCCGCCGGCGAGTTCGACGCGCATCCCCCCGAACCGGACTGAGAAGCCGGCTCGCTGGCGCACCCGGGCGTCGGCCGATGTTCGCCGGATTACGAGCTACGTCGCGCCCGACAATCCCGTGGCCGCCATCAGGATCGGGCGGGAGCTGCTGCTTGCGGGCGACAGTCTGGCAACCTTCCCGTTCCGAGGCCGGCCGGGGTTCCAGCCCGGCACGCGCGAACTCGTGACGATACGGCCCCATCGGCTCGATCCGGCCGGTTTCGTGACGATTATCCGGGTCTGGCACGCCGCCCAGGATCGCTGAGCGTCGCTTGCAGGGAGCGCCGCCGCGCGCTACATGCGGGTCATCAATCCAGTCTCCGTGAGGATATCGGGGGGTGGCCTTCGCGGGCCGCCTTTTCTGTCTTGCATCCTGACCAGCCGCACCATACCGGCCTTGAAGCCAAGCTCGCCGGGATCATCACGCCCACCCTCGAGGATATGGGGTTCGAGCTCGTGCGCGTCGCGATCTCGGGCAAGGATCGGCCCACGTTGCAGATCATGGCCGACCGGGCCGACGGCGCGCAGATCACCGTCGAGGATTGCGAGGCGATCAGCCGGGCGCTCGGCGCGGTGATCGACGTCGCTGACCCTATGCCGGGCGCTTGGAGCCTGGAGGTCAGCTCGGCGGGGATTGACCGGCCACTGACCCGGTTGAAGGATTGGAACCGCTTCGCCGGGCATCGCGCGCGAGCCGAGATCGATGAGCCGATCGACGGGCGCAAGCGCTTTTCCGGCGTCGTGCTGGGCGCGGACGCGGAGTCCGCGCGGATGCGGCTCGACGACGGCTCGGAGGTGGTGCTCCCACGGCTTTGGCTCCGCCGCGCTCGCCTGGTGCTGACGGACGAGCTGATCGCCGCGACGGCCACCCATTCGCGCCCCAACTGACGACCCATCGAGGGAACACCGTCATGGACACCGCTATCGCCCGCCCCGAACTGCTCCTGGTGGCAGACGCCGTCGCCCGGGAAAAGTCGATCGACCGCGAGGAAGTGCTGGAAGCGATGGAGCAGGCCATCCAGAAGGCCGGCCGCGCTAAATACGGCCACGAGAAGGACATCCGCGCGACCATCGACCGACGCACCGGCGACGTGCGCCTGTCGCGCTGGACGGAGGTGGTCGATCCGCCCGAAGGCACCACGGTGGAGAACGAGGAAACGCAGATCCCGGTGCGGATCGCGCGCAAGTTCAAGCCGGAGATCAACGTGGGCGAGTTCATCGTCGATCCGCTGCCGCCGATCGATTTCGGCCGCATCGCCGCGCAGACGGCCAAGCAGGTGATCGTGTCCCGCGTGCGCGAATACGAGCGCAAGCGGCAATTTGACGAGTTTAAGGACCGCGTCGGCGAGATCATCAACGGCGTGGTCAAGCGGACCGAGTATGGCAACCTGATGGTGGAGCTGGGCCGGGCGGAGGCGCTGCTACGGCGCGACGAGCTGATTCCGCGCGAAAGCTTCCGCAACGGCGACCGGGTGCGCGCCTACATCTATGACGTGCGCGAGGAGCCGCGCGGGCCGCAGATCTTCTTGAGCCGCACCCATCCGGGCTTCCTCGCCAAGCTGTTCGCCCAAGAGGTCCCGGAAATCTACGATGGCATCATCGAGATCAGGGCGGTGGCGCGCGACCCGGGCTCGCGCGCCAAGATGGCGGTGATCAGCCGCGACTCTTCGATCGACCCGGTGGGCGCTTGCGTTGGCATGCGGGGCTCGCGCGTGCAGGCGGTGGTGCAGGAGCTGCAAGGCGAGAAGATCGACATCATTCCATGGTCGCCGCAGGCCGCGACCTTTGTCGTGAACGCGCTGGCGCCGGCGGAGGTCACCAAGGTGGTGATGGACGAGGAAGCCGGCCGGGTTGAAGTGGTGGTGCCGGACGACCAGCTATCTCTCGCGATCGGCCGGCGGGGGCAGAACGTGCGCTTGGGCAGCCAGCTCACCCGTTGGGATATCGACATCCTCACCGAGGCCGAGGAAAGCGAGCGTCGGCAGGAGGAGTTTCGGCGGCGCAGCGGATTGTTCGTCGAAGCGCTGGACGTCGACGACGTGATCGCCGGGCTGCTGGTGACCGAAGGGTTCACAACCGTCGAGGAGCTCGCCTTCGTGCCGGAGGACGAACTGGCCTCCATCGAGGGATTCGACGAGAGTGTCGCGGCCGAACTGATCCGTCGCGCGCAGGCCTTCCTCGCCCAGCGCGACACCGAGTTGAACGAGAAGCGGGTCGAGTTGGGGGTAAGCGATGACGTCGCTGCCTTCGAGGAGTTGTCCCCGGCGATGCTGGTTGCGCTTGGCGAGAAAGACATCAAGTCGCTGGACGATCTCGGCGATCTCGCCTCCGACGAGCTCTTGGAGATCGTCGGAGCCGATGCGCTGGACGAGGCGGCCGCGAACGATATCATCATGGCGGCTCGGGCCCACTGGTTCGAGGACGGCGGGGCTCCGGGTTCTGACCCGTCCGCGGCCGAACAGGAGGCCGATCACGACTGACGACGCGCTTCCCGGCGAGAGCGGCCCAGAGTTGACCGACGCGGAGCACGAGGAAACTGGCCCGCTCCGCCGATGCGTTGTCACCCGGCAACGGCAGGCAAAGGCGAACATGATCCGCTTCGTGCTCGGCCCGGAGCGGGTGCTGGTGCCCGACTTGGCCGCAAAGCTGCCCGGACGGGGAATATGGTTGAGCGCGCGCCGGGATGTGCTAGAAACGCGAGGGGCTCACGGCACCTTGGAAAGGGCTTTCGCCCGCGCGGCACGTGGACCGGTCAAGGTTCCCGCCGACCTATCCTCGTTCTTGCAGGCGGCATTGGTGCGGCGGGTTGGTGAGTTGTTGGGGCTCGCTCGCCGTGCGGGGCAGGCCGTCGCCGGTTGGGAGAAGGCTCGGGAGTGGGTGCGTTCCAACCGGGCTGCCCTGGTGATCCAGGCGGCGGACGGTAGCGCAGAGGAACGCGCGCGATTTCTTTCAGGGGCCGCTTCGAACATCCCGGTGTTTGCTCCATTGCCGGCCGAAAGCCTCGGGCGGGTGTTCGGCCGGGAGCGCGCGGTGCATGTAGCCGTGGCGCGCGGCCGACTTGCCGATGCGGTTAGCGTGGAGGCGGGGCGTTTGGCCGGTTTGGCCGAGGGCCATCCGCCGGGGCCGGAGCGCGATGGGCGTGACGGGTTGAAATTTCCGTTGGCGGATGTCAACGGAAGCGAGATGAACAAGCGGGCGTGCGAATGAGCGAAGGCAGCGATCAGGACACGGGCAAGAGCCGGCTCTCCTTGCGTCCGGCGGGACGGATGGAGGTCGGCCGGACCGTGGACGGCGGTTCCGTCCGGCAAAGCTTCAGCCATGGACGGTCCAAGGTCGTGCAGGTGGAGGTGCGCAAGAAGCGGGCGCCCGCGCCCGGCGCGCCGCTTCCGTCGGGGCCGAGCCCCGCCGCGCCAGGCGGCGCTCCAAACCGTCCCGCATCAGGCGTGCCGGGCGCGCGCGGTCCTGGGCTCGGGGGGAGTCGCCCGTCCGGGGGCGCCCCTCGCGCCCTGACGGCGACCGAGCTTGCAGCGCGCCAGCGTGCGCTTGCCGATCAGCAGCGGGAGAACGCCAAGCAGGAAGCCGCGCGTCGCGAGCAGGAAA
>CAXUIE010000240.1:5319-5607 GCA_964250825.1 uncultured Acidisphaera sp.
CATCCTTTCCGCCGCCGAGGAAGCGCGCAAGCGCGCCGAGGAGGAAGCGCGCAAGGCCGCCGAGGATGAGGCGCGGGCGCGCGCCGAGGCGGCTGAAGCCGGGCGCCAGGCCGCCGAGGAGGAAGCCCGCAAGGCAGCGATGGAAGCCGCGGCCGCGGCACCGGTTCCGGCCGTCAACCGCGGGGAGGAAGCCCGCCGCCGTCCCCCTGCTCCGGCCGCGCCTGCGACTCCGGCCGCGCCGAGCGAGACGCTTCGGCTGCGCACCGGCCGGGTCGAGGAGGACGAGGA
>CAXUIE010000241.1:0-5606 GCA_964250825.1 uncultured Acidisphaera sp.
TTTCCGCGCCGGGGCGACGCCGGCGGCGCGCGAGGCCGTCCACGCGGGGGCCGCCGCGCTCGACGTCGAGCGCGAGATCGAGCTTCCGGAAGCCTCGCGCGCCCGCTCGGCCGCCTACGTCATCACGGCGGCGGAGGGCGCGGCACTGCATCTCGACAGGCTGCACGGCCAAGCGAACGAGTTCGACCCGGACGTCCGCGACCGGCTGATCGCCGGGGCGCTGATCCCGGCCGCGCTCATGCTCCGGGCGCAAAAATTCCGCCGCTGGTACCGGGAGCGCGGTGCTGCGCTGCTTCGAGCATATCGATGCGATCATCGCTCCCGCGACGCCGATCACCGCCCCGCTGCTCGGACAAAGAAGCTTCGAGCTGGACGGCGTGGCCGTGCCGCTGCGGCCGAACATCGGCATCTACACGCAGCCGATCTCGTTCATCGGACTGCCGGTGGTCGCGGTGCCCGTCCCGAGCGAGGGTTCCTTGCCGATGGGCGTGCAAATCATCGCCCCGCCCTGGCGCGAGGACATCGCGCTGCGCATCGCCTACGAGCTCGAGCAACGCGGGGTCGCGCGCGCCCCACGACCGGCCGGATCGGAGTGACGCCAATGGAGATCAACCTGCCCGAGCCGCTGGCCGAGCTGACCGCGGCGTTCGGACGCTACGAGGCGGCGCTGGTCGGCAACGACGTGAAGACGTTGCAGGAGCTGTTCGCGCAACTGCCGACCACCATCCGCTACGGCATCGGCGAGAACCTTTACGGCAGCGCCGAGATCAACGCGTTCCGCGCGGGCCGTCCGTCCGTGAACCTGGCCCGCAGCCTCGCCCGCACCGCCATCACCACCTACGGCCGCGATTTCGGCACCGCGTCCACCTTGTTCCACCGCGCTGCCTACGGCGCGCGCGTCGGCCGTCAGATGCAGAGCTGGGTGCGCTTTCCCGAAGGCTGGCGCGTGGTCGCCGCGCATGTGAGCGTGATCGAGGCGCCGCCGGGTTAGGGCCGAACGTCGCGCCCGCAGTTCTGCTTCTATGGCGCGATCTGGCCGAATCGGCTCGCGCCCGCCTGCCGTGCGCGACGACCGGCACGGCCCCGCGTGGTTAGTCGGTGCGGTGGGCCCCTACCGCGGCGTCGGGCGGCGCTGGTCATGCCGTGGCGGAGACACCCTGGCGCGCAGGGAAAGCAGCCAAGCGGACCACGATCGTGCCATCCGCGTCGACGCGTATCGGGTATACCGCGAGCGCGCAATCCGCGCCGATTTCCTTCCCGGTCTTGAGGTCGTACGAGCGATCGTGCAGCGGGCAGAGCACGGTGTCGTCATCCATCAGCCCGTCCGCGAGCGGGCCGGCTCGATGCGGGCAATTGGCCTGGGTCGCGAACACCGCGCCGCTTCGGGTGTGGAAAACCGCGATGCGCCTTCCGTCCACCTCGAAGTTGCGGCCTTCGCCTTGCGGGATCTGATCGATCCGCCCGATGCGACGCTCCACCATCTCAATCTCCCGCCGCCACCAAAGAGGCGAACTGGTTCGCCGTCTTCGGCGCCTCGGCCTCCTTCCAAGGGTCCCGCACGGAAGCGGCCGCGGCCGCCATCGCGGCATCAAGCGCGGCGGCGATCCCCTCCTTGTCGTCCACGACCACCGCGCGGACACGCTCGATGCCCATTCGCTCGACGAACGTGTAAGTGCGCTCCTTCCATTTCGCGTTCTCGCGATACCACTGCATAAAGCGACCGCTATACAGCAGCGCCTCATCCTCGCTGTCGGCGGTGCAAAGCAGGTCGCCCTTGCGCACGTGCGATCCGCCCGCGCCGCCGATGTAGATTTCCCAGCGCCCGTCTCCGATGGCGACGACGCCGACATCCTTGATGAGCGCTTCCGAGCAGTTGCGCGGGCAGCCGGCGGTGGCGAGTTTCAGCTTCGCCGGGCTGTCGATGCCGCGGAAGCGCCCTTCGATCTTCTTTGCCAGGCCCATGCTGTCGCCCAGGCCGAACCGGCAATAGTCGGTGCCGATGCAGCTCTTGCAGGTGCGATAGCTCTTGCCCCAGGCCCAGCCGGCCGGCATGTCGAGGTCGCGCCACACGTCGGGCAACCGCTCCTTCGGCACCCCCACGAGGTCGATGCGCTGGCCGCCGGTGACCTTGACCAGCGGCACGTCGTACTTCGTGGCCACCTCGGCGATGCGCCTCAGCTCCGCTGGCGTGCAGATGCCACCGGGCATCTCGGGCACGACCGAGAAGGTGCCGTCCTTCTGGATGTTGCCGTGCACGCGGTCGTTGATGAAGCGCGCGTCGCGCTCGTCCTCGTACTCATCGTTCCAGAGGGTGATGAGAAGCGAGGCGAGCGCCGGCTTGCTGGCCGCGTCGGCGCGGCCGTCCGGCGCGAGGGCGCGGAACACGGCGGAGACCGACTTAAGCTCGCGCTCGCGGATCGCGGCCGCGAGCGCGGGCTTCGTCATCGGGATGGTCGGGACGTAGTAGTGGATCGACGGGTCCTCCTCGACGTCGCCGCCGCGGAACCAAGTCACCAGCTCGCCCACCAGCGACTTGCAGGAGCCGCAGCCCTTGCCGGCGCGCGTCGCGTTCATCACGGCGGTCGCGGTGCGGGCGCCACCGGCGACGCAGGCGCCGATCGCGGCCTTGCTCACGCCGTTGCAGTTGCAGACCTGCGCGTCCCCCGGCATCTCGTCGAGCGTCACCTTCTCGCTCGGCGTGCCGAGGTCGAACAACAGGGATAACCGCTCCTCCGGCAAGGGGCTGTCGCGGTCGAACGCCTGCATGAGATAGGCGGCCTTGCTGATGTCGCCGATCAGGATGCCGCCGACCAGCCGGCCGTCGCGCACGATCAGCTTCTTGTAGGTTCCCCGGTGCGGTTCGGTGAACTGGATGATCTCGTCGCGCTCCTCCTTGGGATTGGTGATGCCCATGGATGCGAGCTCGACGCCCATCACCTTCAGCTTGGTCGCCAGCTTGGAGCCGTGATAGGCGGCGTCCAGGTTCCGCGCCGTCACGTGGTCGGCGAACACCTTCGCCTGCTCCCACAATGGCGCCACCAAGCCATACACGGCGCCGCGATGCTGCGCGCACTCGCCCACGACGTAGACGTGCCGGTCGTCGACGGAGCGCATGTGGTTGTCGACCACGATCGCGCGCTCGACGGTCAGGCCGGCGCGCACGCCGATCTCCGCGTTGGGGCGGATGCCGGCGGAGATCACCACCATGTCGCAAGGGAGCGTGCCGCCGTCCTTGAAGGCGAGGCCGGTCACCGTGTCCTCGCCGAGGATGGCGGTGGTCGCTTTCTGCAGATGGATGGTGACGCCCATCTTCTCCATCGCGGTCTTGAGGATCGCCGCGCCCGCGGCGTCGAGCTGCGCTTCCATCAGGGAGGAGCCGAGATGCACGACGTGGACGGCGCAACCGTGGTTGAGCAATCCGCGCGCGGCCTCGAGGCCGAGCAGGCCGCCGCCGATCACCGCGGCGCACTTGCTCCGCTTCGCCGCGTCGATGATGGCGGTGCAGTCGTCGAGGGTGCGGAAGCCGAACACGCCGGGGCGCAATTGCTGGTCCGGCCCGTTTGTGCCCTTCATGGGCGGGACGAACGCGCGGCTGCCGGTTGCGATCAGCAGCACGTCGTAGTGCGCGACGACGCCGTTCTCGGCGCGCACCGCGCGCGCGGCCCGGTCGATATCCGCGACACGCGCGCCGGCGTGCAGCGTGATGTTGTTCTCCCGATACCAATCCAGCGGGTTGATGTAGATCTCATCGGCGTTCTGCACGCCGCTCAGGATGTTCGAGAGCATGATGCGGTTGTAGTTGCCGTATGGCTCGTCGCCGAACATGGTGATGTCGAACTGCTCCGCGCCGCCACGCGCGAGCACCTCCTCGACCGCCCGCGCGCCGGCCATTCCGTTGCCGACGACGACGAGCTTCTGCTTCGTCATGCGCTTTTCTCCTCGCCCGTTCGCGTCAGATTTCGAGCAGGCCGATGTCGAGCACGATCGCGCCGCTGCATCCCTCTGGCGCCGCGAACAGGACGTCGATCCGCTGGTCGGGCTCGAGGTCCTGGACGACGGCGAGCGGGACGTGCGTCCCGGACTTCGCACCCACCGGGAAATAGCGCGTCGGCTTGCCGTCGAGCAGCAGGAGGATAGCTACCATCTCGGCGCTCGAATTGCCGGCGCGGAAATAGATCAGCTGGCTGCGCTTGTCGGGCGGCACCCTGTAGCTGCTTTCGACCAGCGGCCGCGGCGCGGCGTACCCGGCTCCGGTGAACGAAACGATGCCTTGGATGAATTTCGGGGTGGATTCGATCATGGCTCGCTCATGCTGGGTGCTGCGGGCTCGACGCGGACGGCGCACGCCTTGAACTCCGGGATCCGCGAAACCGGATCGAGGGCGGGATTGGTGAGCAGGTTGGCGTTGCCCCTGCCGCCCCAATGAAACGGCACAAACAGCGTGTCGAAGCGGATCGAGCGGCTGTGCCGCGCCTTCAACTCCGCACTTCCGCGCCGTGTTGTCAGGCGCACGGGGGCGCCGTCGGCGATGCCGAGCCCTCGCGCCGTGTCCACGTGGATCTCCACGAACGCTTCGGGCTCCGCCTCGGCCAGCGATTTGACGCGGCGGGTTTGCGCGCCCGTTTGATAATGCGACAGCACGCGCCCGGTGGTGAGGACGTAGGGATACGCCGCGTCCGGCAGCTCGGCCGGCCCGCGGTGCTCGACGGGGTGAAAGCGCGCGCGGCCGTCGGCGGTCGCGAAGCGGTCGAGGAACAAGCGCGGGGTTCCCGGGTGTTCCGGCGCGGGACACGGCCAGAACACGCCGTCCTCCCGGTCAATGCGTTCCCAGGTGATGCCGGCGTAATCGGCCGGGCCGCCCGACGTCGCGCGGCTGAACTCGGCGAAGATGTCGCGAGGCGCGGCGGGGATTGGCGAGGGGGTGCCGAGGCGGAGCGCCAGTCCGGCCAGGATGTCGGCGTCGGTGCGCACGCCCCGCGGCAACGGCTTGGCGCGGCGGCGCAGCACCACGCGGCCCTCCAGGTTGGTCATCGTGCCGTCCTCCTCCGCCCATTGCGCGATGGGCAGCACGACGTCGGCGCGCCGCGCGGTCTCGGAGAGGAACATGTCGGCGACCACCAGGAGGTCGAGGCTGTCGATCCGCTCGGCCAACTGTCCCGCCGCGGGCGCCGACACCAGCAGGTTGGACGCCATCACAAGCAGGCCGCGTACCCGGCCACCGAGCGCCTCCAGCAGTTCGTTGGCGGACAGCCCGGCTCCCGGCAGGCCAGAAGGATCAACGCCCCAGACTGCCGCGACATCCCGGCGATGCGTCGGGTTGTCGATCCGGCGATAGCCGGGGAGTTGATCGGCTTTTTGGCCGTGCTCCCGCCCGCCCTGGCCGTTGCCCTGCCCCGTCAGGCAGCCGTAGCCGGAGAACGGACGGCCCGCCTTGCCGAGCGCCAGGGCGAGATTGATGAAGGCGAGCACGTTGTCGGTGCCGTTGCTTTGCTGCTCCGGCCCGCGCCCCGACAGAATCATCGCGGTCGCCGCCTCGCCGAGAAGGTGTGCGGCTTGCCGAAGCTGGCGGACGGGCACCCCGGTGATGCGCTCCACCCGGTCCGGCC
>CAXUIE010000242.1:0-5601 GCA_964250825.1 uncultured Acidisphaera sp.
CAGTTGACGCAGGTAGCCCTGCAGGATGGCGGCCACGTCCATGTCGAACGCATCGTCCTCGATCGCCGCCGCCGCCGCGTAGCCCGGGCGCAGCCCGGGAACCATGGCCGCGATGTCGGCGACCGGGACGGCCCGTAGCTCGATCCCTTCGGCAAGCAACTGGTCCAAGCGCGCGCGCTGCTCGCCGGGTGCGAGGAACACCATCGGCCGGCGGCGCGTCAGCGGATGATCGGCGAAGCCCGGCGGCGGCTGCTCGAAGAACGACCGCGACGCTCCCGTCAGCACGCGCACGTCCGGCGGCCCGTAATTGAGGATCCAGAACGCGGCCGACCGGCCGGTGCTGTGGTACCCCGCCGCCTCCTCCGCCTCGATCAGCGCAACGTGATGGGTGGGCGCCAGCGCGGCGGCGCAGGTCGCCCCCGCGATGCCGGCCCCGATGACCACGACGTCGAATGCGTGCTGATCCATTGCGCGGCGCAGCATACACGGGTTCGGCCGTTCGCATCGCCTCATCGCGGACCAATCGAGGATCGATGCCGTCTTGTCTCGACGCCGTCGGCGGCCGACGATGCCGGGTGTTGCAGCGGGAGATCACGATGGTCGAACTGGTCGTGCGCGGAGACAGGGTCGTCACTCCCGAGGGCGTCGGCGCCTACGACATCGCCATCGCAGGCGAGCGCATCGTCGGCGTCGCCCCTACCGGCGCGGTGCCCGAAGGGACCAGGCTGATCGACGTCACGGGCAAGATCGTGATCCCGGGCGGCATCGACCCGCACGTGCATTGCAAATGGCCGCTGCCGAACCCGGACGGCACCTGGGGCAACACCGACGGCCCCGAAGTGGTGAGCCGCGCCGCGCTCCACGGCGGCACCACGACGATGATCGACTTCACCCGCGCCTCGAAGGGCGCGTCCGTGCAGGCGGCGATCGAGGAACGCGAGCGGGACTGGCGCGGGCATTGCGCCTGCGACTACGCCCAGCACCTCATGGTGGAAGGCGCGCTGTCGCCCGACCTGTATCCGCAGCTCGCCGAGGCGATCCAGGCGGGCTACCCGACGGTGAAGATCTTCACCACCGACATCACGCCGTCGCGCAAGGGCCGCATGGTGGATTTCGGCGACATCCACGAGGTGTTCGGGGTGCTAGCCAAGCAGGGCGGGCTCGGCGTCATCCACGCCGAGGACAACGACATCGTGATGCACATGTACGCCAAGCTGATGCGCGAGGACCGCACCAGCTTCGAGAACATGGCCGAAGTCCATAACACCTTGTCCGAAGACATCTCGTTCCGCCGGGTGATCCGGCTGGCCGAGAACGTCCCCGGCACCGCGCTCTACATGATGCACGTGAGCGCCGGCACCGGCGTCGCCGCGATCCGGGAGGCCCGCGCGCGCCGCCTGCCGATCTATGGCGAGTCGCTGCATCAATACATGCTCTACACCAGCGACGACTACCGGCTGCCGAACGGCCAGATTTACCACACCTATCCGTCGTTGAAATCGGCCGAGGATCAAGCGGCGCTCTGGGCCGGCGCGCGCGACGGCTCGATCAACTGTGTCGCCACCGACGAGATCTGCTGCACCTTGCAACGCAAGCTGCAAGGCCGCCGCATCGACGACACGACGGGCGGCAATGCCGGCGTCGAGCCCCGCGTCGCGCTGATGTACACCGAGATGGTCGGCAAGCGCGGCTACGGCCTCGCCCGCTTCGTCGACCTCGTTTCCTCCAATGCCGCCCGCATCATGGGGCTCTACCCCCGCAAGGGCGCGCTCGCCCTCGGCAGCGACGCCGACATCTGCGTGCTGGACCCCGCGCTGCGCCGCACGGTGCGCAAGGAGGATTTGCACGAAACCGACTACACGCCTTGGGAGGGCCGAGACGTCGACGCCTGGCCGAGCCTCACGATGCTGCGCGGCAAGGTGGTGGTGGAAAACGGCACCTACTCGGGCGACCTCGCGGACGGACGTTGGCTCGAGCGCCGGATCGATCCGGGGATCATCAGCGGGCCGATGCTGTAGCCCGAAGCGCCGCGCTACGCGCCGAACGGCAGCTGGACAGTGAGTACGTCGGACATGCCGACGCAGTGGAGCGGTCCTTGCAGCATGTCGCCCTGCTCGTTTGGGGCGAGCGTAAGTTGACACGCATCGGGCTGGTTCTGGTCAGCCTTGCCCTGATCGCGGCTCGCGTCTTTGGCTAGCAGACTCGCGCGAATACAAACGCTCGTGAAGTTGATTGCGAGTTTGCCGCCTGCGACTTGGCCATGAATATCGGGGTAGCCACCGCACGTTGTCGGGTATGATCCCACAAAGGAACTGGCGTCGTCCGACCATTTGATCTGCACTATAGCCAAACGAGGAACGTCCGCTGGCGATACCGGACCCGCGGAGTCCAGCACGACCTCCGGCGTGAGCGCGTCGAACCGCTTGAGGTAGGCCGAAATGGCCATCCCGCGCGCCACCGGGTCCGGGTCCTTCAGCGCCGATTGCACCGCGGCCAACCTAATCGCCTGGTCCTTGTCGTTCATCAAGTTCAGGTATTCGTGCATGCGCCGCGCCTTCTCCATGACCTGATCCGTCAAGCTTCTGGCAGGAGCCGCCGGAGCTGTGCTCTGCGCGAGCACCGTGCGGCCGACCAATATCAGCGCCAATACCGCGAGGGCCACCGATATGCTGCGGGACAGGGCACGATAGGGATGCGGGAGTGGCCCGGCCGACGGCAATTCCTCAATTCGCCGCCTGGAGCCCTCCTGGGCAAGCCAGTCTGCCGTCCAGCGCCAAGGCAAGCGACGGACGCGAAGCGGATGGAACGTCATTCAGCAGATCCTTCGCCGTATCGGAACGAATGGGCCGGTCGATGCACGGCTCGATGCGCCGAAGAAGCTCCGTCCGCTCGTAGCTCGGGAAGCCAGACAGCAAGCGCACCGCGTCCGATGGCGGAACCGGGGTAATCAGCCGCGGCAACAGCCATTCCGTTGTCGCTTGGTAGCGCAGCTCAGGAGACCGAATGCCTCCAAGAAGCGCCAGCGTGTCGGTCACATCGATCTTGCTGCCGGGACCAAGACCGGACACCGCTTGCCCGAGCGCATAATAGCGGTCGGAGCCTTCGCTGTTGCCCAAGCTTTGCACCAACGCGCCCACCTGCACCTCGTCCGGGCGAACCGGGACCGAACGCGGCGGAGACGGGGTGGACTGCGTTGACGCAGAAACCGGCGGAGGAGGCGTTGAAGCGTCGCGGTCCGCGCCGTGCGGGCTCAGCAAATATTGCGTCAACGTCCTGAATACTTCCAGCTTGCAGCTGTTCCCACTCTGGATCGCGGTCACAAGGTCTTTCTGCAGGACGCCCACGGATTTCTCCGTCTGGTATTGGCCGCCGCCGGAAACTCCGCCGCCTATATTGGCTATCCTGCCGATGATGCCGCCAACCTTCACCTGCGCATCGCCTGATAGCTCGTAGCCCTCGCTGGTTTGTTCGAGCGGCGCCGACTGGCAGATCTGCCCCGCCGTCTCCGTAATCAACGCCAATGCCTCTCGCGTCGCGGCAGCGTCCCGGGCGAATGTCGGCGACGACGCGGCTGCCAAGACGAGCAGTGACGCGGACGCGAGCGATCCGGCAAAGGAGCGATGAAGCTGACGCTTGGCCTTTTCCAAGTCAGCACGGGTCTGATCAGCCATCGTCCCCATCGTTCCGAATAGCCATACATTCGTAAATCTGGAGCGAAAGCTCGCGACCGTCCAGGCCAGCCAACGCGTTCAATCGAGAGTAATAACACGTTTTTTGGTCGTGATTTTTAAATGGATAACATCACAAACCAACAAGATTTTCTGTTGACACCTGGTCTGGTCACGACAACATCGCTCTCTGTGATCCCGCATCTTGCTATCCACGCATCTTGCAGGTGGATCGTCATCACGCGCTGTTCCGCCTGCTCGCTGCTCGGGCGCGCGGTGTTGGACGCAGCGCTCCCGTCCGGTGACCGGTGCTCGGCGCACTCGGCTTCAACGAACCAGCAGCCGCCTGAAGGAGGCTTCCCATGAGCGTCGAGTTCATCGGCATGATCCATCACCGGGAAGCGTCCGAGATCCGGCCGCCCGGCCCGGCCCTGTTCGACCGGGCCTATATCCGCGACTTCGCCCAGGCGGCGGAGGCGGGCGGCTTCGACAGGCTCCTGGTCGGCTACTTCTCCGACGGGCCGGACAGCTTCCTGCTCGCCTCGGCGGCCGCCGCGCACACCGACCGCATTGGCTTCCTGGTCGCCCACCGCCCCGGCTTCGTGGCTCCCACCCTGGCCGCCCGCAAGTTCGCCACCCTCGACCAGATCACCGGCGGACGCGCCGCGATCCACGTGATCTCGGGCGGCGACGATGCCGACCAGCATCGCGACGGCGACTGGCTCGGCAAGGAGGAGCGCTACGACCGCACCGACGAGTATGTCGGCATCCTCAAGCGGGTGTGGACCGAGCAGGGTCCGATCGACCACGCGGGCAAGTACTACTCTCTCGAGGGCGCCTCGACGGCGTTCCGCACGTGGCAGCAGCCGCGCATTCCGATCTACTTCGGCGGCGCGTCGGAGGCGGCGGTCCAGGTCGCCGGCAAGCACGCCGACGTGTACGCGCTGTGGGGCGAGACGCACGCGCAAGTGCGCGAGATCATCGCCCGCGTGCGCGCCGCCGCCGCGCGGCACGGACGCGACGTGCGGTTCAGCTTGTCCTTCCGCCCGATCCTCGCCCCGACCGAGGACGAGGCCTGGGCGCGCGCCGAACGCATCAAGCAGCGCATCATCGCATTGCGCGGCGAGGCGATCCTAGGGCCGGCCACCCCCAACCCGGCCAACGAAGGCTCGCGCCGTTTGTTGGACGCCGCCAAGCAGGGCGAGCGACTGGACAAGCGACTCTGGACGGGGGCGGCGGCGCTCACCGGCGCGCGCGGCAACACGACGAGCCTGGTCGGCACGCCGCGACAGGTCGCCGAGGCCTTGCTCGATTATTACGACCTCGGCGTCACCACCTTCCTGATCCGCGGCTTCGACCCGCTGGACGACACGGTGGAATACGGCCGGTCGCTGCTGCCGATCACCAGGGCGATGGTCGCCGAGCGGCTCGCGTCGCGCGCGGCCCCGCAGGCGGCCGAGTGACAGCTTCTTCACTGCCGCGCCCTCCTCCCGGGCGTCGCCGTTCGGCTCACGGTCGCGCGAAGCTGGGCCAATGCGCATGTTGATGAACATGCGGCATTCCGGGCCTAGCTGACGGGATTGCCGTCGAGCGTGCCGCGCCATTAATTCGAGCGCACAGCGGAGAACGTGGTGCCGATCGATGCGCGGTTCATCGCGGGTGAACAGATGGTGGTCGACCTTTACGCCGCTGCCGGGCTGTTGCGGGCCCGCTTCGACGCGCCGTGGCAGGCTCGGAAAACAGCCGATCGGAGAGCACCTTTCCTTTCCAACCGAAAACCGCCAAACAAACGTCCCTTCATCGTTGATGCGGCATTGTTCGAATACATTCCACTCGGAGGTTGAACAGCGCAGCCGCAGACTAATCCGTCCACACCGCCTAGGTGTCGCTGCTATGGAGGTTGTCCATCCGAGGCTGGGGAGGGAGGCTGTGG
>CAXUIE010000243.1:0-5554 GCA_964250825.1 uncultured Acidisphaera sp.
CCGCGAGCGCCGCCGGAATGACCGGAGCGCCCGGATGCAGCGAGGCGGCGGCGTGCGTGTCATCGAAGTCGAGCGAGTGGCCGAGCGCGCCGTTGAGCAAGGCGGCGCCCGGCGGGGTGTAGCGGGCGCCGTCCCCGAACACGCCCGCATTGCCGCCCGCCATGCCGAGTTCCCGGACGGCGGCCAGCAGGGCAGGGGTGCTTTCGGCGTCGTGCCGGGCGCGGACGATATTGCCGACCAGATCGAGCAACAGATAGCGCCCCCGCGTCACCACCTCGGGCGGCAACGCATCCAGGTGGATTGCCGCGCTGAACTCCGCCAGCTGCGCCGTGATGCCGTCCATGTCCGGTTCCTCCCGCAATCCGCCGAGAGTGGCGCAAGCCCGCGCGGCCTCCAAGCGTCCCGTTGAAAGCCAATGCTTGCGAAAACGCCCGCGGACCCAGCTTGACACAACCGCGGATTTCACATCCGCTTGGTTCAAGGCAGGGAGGAAGACGGTGGAACCGTCCAAAGGCCGCGTCCTGATCACCCGGACGGTTGCCGTCGGAGGAGCCGTCGCCCTACCCGCACGGCTGAGACGGCCGCCGACGCGCGACAGGGATGCGTTCCGACCCGCGCCGGATGCGGAGCACCTCAACCATCGGTAGGTAGGAACAGCGACCATGCCCCTAGACGCCCAGGTCGAGGCGCTTCTCGGCGAGTTCAGCAAGCAAGGCCTGCCGCCGTTCGATCAGATGAGCGTCACACAGGCGCGCCTCGTTTCGCTCGGCTTCCGCGATCTGCAGGGAGAGCCGGCGCTCGTGGGCGAGGTTCGCGACATCCTCGTGCCCGGACCGGCGGGCGCCCTGCCCGTTCGCCTCTATCATCCCGCGCCCGGCAAGAAGGTGCCGCTCGTGGTCTACTTCCACGGCGGCGGCTGGGTGATCGGCGACATCGAGATCGTCGACAAGCCCTGCCGCGCGCTCGCCGCGGCGTCCGGATGCGTGGTCGCTTCCGTCAACTACCGGCTCAGTCCGGAGACGAAATTCCCGGGGCCGGTCGAGGATTGCTACGCGGCCACCAAATGGCTGTCGGAGCACGCGGGGGAGATCGGCGCGGACGGCAGGCCATTGGCGGTTTCAGGCGACAGCGCCGGCGGCAACCTCGCCGCGGCGGTATGCTTGATGGCGCGCGATCGCGGTGGCCCCGCCATCGGCTTTCAGTTGCTCATCTATCCGGTCACCGCGCCGGCGAAAGGGACACAGTCCGCCTCCTACACGGAAAACGCGGAGAACTACCTGCTGACGCGGGGCAGCATGGAGTGGTTCTGGGATCACTATCTCGCCTCACCCGAGGATGGAAGGAACCCGTATGCCTCGCCGCTCCACGCGCCCAACCTCGCCGGTTTGCCGCCCGCGATGGTCGTGACAGCTGAGTTCGACCCGTTGCGCGACGAGGGGATCGCCTATGCGCAGCGGCTGGAGGACGCCGGCGTGAAGGTAACGAAGTCGCACCACCACGGGATGGTCCACGGCTTCTTCTGGATGGCGGGCGCTGTCGACCGCGGGCGGACGCTGACCCTGGAAATGGGCGAAGAATTGAAGAATCGGCTCGCGCAGTAAGAGCCGGCGCAGCCGGTAGCGGGTCTAGGGAGGACGTGCAATGGACGACGTGCGGGTGCATTCCCCGGAGGGACAGCCGGCGGGCGAAGTGGACGTTGACGCGGTTGTCGTCGGTGCCGGGTTCGCCGGGCTTTACATGATCCACAAGCTGCGGGCGCTTGGCCTGTCGGTGCGCGGGTTCGAGGCGGCCGACGGCGTCGGCGGCACCTGGTTCTGGAACCGCTATCCCGGCGCGCGGTGCGACTCCGAAAGCCACTATTACTGCTTTTCCTTCTCCGAAGAGATGCTGCAGGAGTGGGAGTGGAGCTCGCGCTATCCCGAGCAGCCGGAAATCCTGCGCTACCTCAACTACGTGGCCGACAAGCTCGACTTGCGCCGCGACATCACCTTCAACACGCGCATCACGGCGGCGCACTACGACGAGGCACGCAACCTCTGGGACGTCGAGACCGAGGCCGGCGCTCGCTGCACGGCCCGCTTCCTCATCACGGCGGTCGGCTGCCTTTCGACGGCGCAAGTGCCATCGATCAAGGGGCTGGAAAGCTTCGGTGGCCAAACCTATCACACCGGCCGCTGGCCGCACGAGGGCGTGGACTTCACCGGCAAGCGGGTCGGCATCGTCGGCACGGGATCGAGCGGCATCCAGGCGATCCCGGTGATCGCCGCGCAAGCGGAGCATCTCACGGTGTTTCAGCGCACGCCCAACTTCAGCGTCCCCGCCAGGGACCAACCGATCACGGCCGAGGGCCAGCGGGAGATCAAGCAGGACTACCCAGAGATTTGGCGCAAGATCCGCCAATCGCCGACCGGCTATCCGTTCCCCATCCCGGAAAAATCCGCGCTCGAGGTTTCGCCCGAGGAACGCAAGCGCACGTACGACGAGCTATGGGACGCCGGCGGCTTCCTGCTGCTGTTGCAGAGCTATAACGATCTGATCATCAACAAGGAAGCCAACGACACGGCTTCCGAGTATATCCGGGGCAAAATCAGGCAGGTGGTCCGCGACCCGGCGGTGGCCGAGAAGTTGTTGCCCAAGAGCTACCCGTTCGGCACCAAGCGGCCGCCCATCGACACCGCCTATTTCGAAACGTTCAACCGCGCCAACGTCACGCTGGTCGATCTCAGGGAATCGCCGATCGAGGAGATCACGCCCAAGGGCGTCCGCACGCGGAACGCCGAATACGAACTGGAGGCGCTCGTCTTTGCGACCGGGTTCGACGCGATGACGGGCTCGCTGTTCAAGCTCGGCATCGTCGGCCGCAACGGGATGGCGCTGCGGGACAAGTGGGAGGCGGGGCCGCAAACCTACCTCGGAGTAACGACAGCGGGTTTCCCCAATCTGTTCGTCATCACCGGGCCGGGCAGCCCTTCCGTGCTCAGCAACATGCCGGTTTCCATCGAGCAGCATGTCGAGTGGATCGCCGACTGCATCCAAACGATGCGCTCGCGCGGCCTGGACCGAATCGAGGCGACGGAGGAAGCGGAACGGGGATGGGTCGCCCATGTCAACGAGACCGCGAACGCGACGCTGTTTCCGCAAGCGGATTCCTGGTACATGGGCGCCAACATGCCGGGCAAGCCGCGCGTCTTCC
The DNA here is from genome assembly GCA_964250825.1 of uncultured Acidisphaera sp. Taxonomy (GTDB): domain Bacteria; phylum Pseudomonadota; class Alphaproteobacteria; order Acetobacterales; family Acetobacteraceae; genus CAVWQV01. Next base: position 3,194 of record CAXUIE010000243.1, read on the forward strand.
TGCCGTATTGCGGCGGCGTGGCGGTTTATCGGGAGAAATGCCGCGAGGTCGCGGAGAAGGGTTATGAGGGGTTCGCCATGAGCCGGCATCAGGAGGCGGTGTCGGCCTGACAACGTTTCCTTTTCACCGAGCGACGTGGCGGCGCCGGTCGCCCTTCGTCGATTCCCTGATGGCACCCGGCCGCGTGAAGTCCTGCGCGTGACAACGGCGCGGTTCGGCGCCGTCCGCCGCCTTGCGCTGGTGCAGCCCCGCGTCGGCATCGGCGACATGGTCTGGCATCTGCCGCACATCCGCGCCCTGGCGCGCCACGCGGGCGGCCGGGTCACTCTGATCGCGCGACCCCGCTCCTTGGCTGATCAGCTGGTCGGCCCCGAGGACGGGGTGGCGGACATCCTCTGGGTCGAGCGCGACCAGTGGACGCCTGATGGGCGGCACCAGAATCTTCACGGTATGGCGCGGCTGGTGGCCGAACTCGTGGCGCGCCGCTTCGACGCGGCGGTGCTGCTCACCCGGAGCCGCACGCTTACGCTCGCGGCCGCGGCCGCCGGCATCCCCCGGCGTTACGGATATGGCGTGGGGTGGCGGCAGCGCCTGCTGTTGAACCGGCAGCCGTATCTGCCCGAAGCGGCGCTTGCCCGGCATCCGTTCGAGCAGGCCGGCGCATGGCTGGCCGCTGCGGGGATCGTGCTCGCCGATGCGGAGCCGCGACTCAACGTGGGGGACGCGGCGCGAACGGCGGCCCGCGCGCGATTGGACCTGGGCTCCAGACGGTTCGCAGCGCTCGGCATCGCCTCCTCCGACCAGTGGAAGAAATGGGACACGGCCCGTTTCGCCGAGCTGGCGGCGCGCCTTCTCGTCGCGGGTTGGCCGGACCTGGTCCTGCTCGGCGGCCCGGCGGAGCGCCCGGACGCGGCGGCGATCCTCGACCGGCTTGCCCCCGCCGACCGGGCGCGGGTCGCGCCAGTGCTGGGCTGGGACTTGCGCGAGGTCGCGGCGCTGCTGCGCGAGGCCGCGTTCTACGTCGGCAACGACACCGCCGTGCTGAACGTCGCCGCCGCCGTGGGGACGCGGGCTTACGGGCGGTTCGGCGGCACCCCGGCTCTTGGTCACAGCCCGTGCATCGTGCCCGTGGTGCCGCCGGGCGGTCCGGACCGCGACGGGGGCATGGCGCGGATCTCCGTCGACGCGGTCCTGCGCGCCATAGACGAGGATCGAAACTGGCGTGGGATGGCGCACTCAAGCGCGTAGGCGCGCCCAACCTGCACTTGACACCATGAACGCGACTTCACGTCGTCCGCATTGAATCCGACTCGCGTCGCGTGGCACATCTCGACAATGATCCCACGCCGAGCCCTGTTGACTTCGGCCGTCGCCTCGTTGGCAGCGCTCCCAGCGGCAGGAGCCGAGAGCTTCGCGGGCTTCGTCGCCGCCGTGCGGGCCGAGGCGCGTCGCGCGGGCGTCTCCGATCGAGTCCTGGGACAAGCGTTGGGCGGACTGGAACCGAACGCCAAGGTCGTCGAGCTCGACCGGCACCAGCCTGAATTCACCATGACATGGGATCGGTATCGCGCTTCGCGGGTGTCGGACACCCGCGTCGGCAACGGACGCGGGGCGTCCCGCGAGGCCCGCGGATGGCTGCAAGCCGCGTCGAGCCGTTTCGGCGTCGATCCGGGCGTCATCGTCGGCATCTGGGGGCTGGAATCCAACTACGGCGGCTATACCGGCGGTTTCGGCGTGGTCGAAGCGCTGGCGACGCTCGCCTGGGAGGGGCGCCGGGCGAGCTTCTTCCGGCCCGAACTGCTGAGCGCGTTGCGCATCCTGGAGCATGGGGACGTATCGTCGCCGCGCATGACCGGCAGCTACGCGGGGGCGATGGGTCAGCCGCAATTCATGCCGAGCTCCTACCTGCGCTACGCGGTCGATCTCGACGGCGACGGACGCCGCGACATCTGGGACAGCCGGGCGGACGTGCTCGGCTCCATCGGCAACTACCTCGCGCGCTCCGGCTGGCGCGCCGGCGAGCCGTGGGGGCAGGAGGTTCGCATGCCGGCCGGTCTCGACCCGGCGTGGACCGGCCGGGAGAACCGGCGCTCGCTCGGCGAATGGGCGCGGCTCGGGGTGGCGCCGGTTGGCGGTGGCCGGTTCGCGCGCGCCGATGCGCCGGCGGCGCTGGTGCTGCCGGATGGCGCGGGCGGCGACGCATTCCTCGTGTTCCAGAACTTCGGTGTGATCCGTCGGTACAACCCTTCGGATTACTACGCGCTGGCCGTCGGCCTGCTCGGCGACGCGGTCGTGGGATGACGTGAGGCCGGCCGTTCTGATGCTGGCCTTGGCGCTGTCGGGCTGCGGCTGGTTCGGGTC
>CAXUIE010000244.1:0-5498 GCA_964250825.1 uncultured Acidisphaera sp.
CAGCCTCCCTCCCCAGCCTCGGATGGACAACCTCCATAGCAGCGACAGCTAGGTGACAGGCCGCCCGGGTCAGCGCGGACCGAACCCGTCGGGCAGGAACCCCGTGCGGCCCGGGCAGCCGGAGTTCTGGCCGAAACCCACCCGCTCGGCTGGCTCCGGCATAAAGTCCTTGGACAGTACGACCCGGATCTCCTCGATATAGGCGCGGGACGGCCCGGTCTCTTGCCGGCTAAAGCGGCAACTCACCACCATCGCAGCCGCCAGCGCCGGTTCCTTCGCCCGCACGGCGGCAAGGAGGTCGTCGATCCGCACGTCCTTGCCGAGCTGGTCGCGCATGGCCGCGCCGATCGTGTCGTTGGCGTGCTGGGCCAGCCTGACGACCGCGGCAAAATACGTTTCGGGTTCGAGCCCCGAGCACGCGCCGTGGCGGCGCCATTCGTAGCGCTCGAGTCCGTCCGCGACCCCCGGCATGTAGCGGACAAGGGACTCGCGCAATGACGGTGACAGCGTTCCAAGGGAAGGGCCGGCGCAGTATTGCGGCTGAAGGTTCACGCTGACCCGCTCGCGGTTGGGCCACAAGCCATGAACGGTGAGCGGGGTCTCGTGAAACGCCGCGTCGGTGTCGATCTGGCACTCTTGCTTCTCGGCATATCGGGAGGACAGCGCGCAAAACGATGGCGCTACCGTGAAGCTCATCAGGTAATAATCGAATGCGCCAGGCTGCTCCGCCCGCTGCGCCATGGCGTTGGCGATGAAGCAGGCGAACGCCATGACTGCAGCGAAAGTCACGCCCGCAACGCTAGGAAGACGGCGCATCGAAGTCGATCTTCGGTTGTGTTCTTCCTTAATGGCACACTCTCGAGCCGGGTTGCCACGGCTAAATGGGCATCGCTGAGTGACTCGGCCGCGTCGCCCATGCTAGGGGCGACCCAGCTTCGAGGAGAGTTTTATGCCCAATACGTCCATGCCGCCGGACTACAAGGTGAAGGACATCGCCCTCGCCGATTGGGGCCGCAAGGAAATTGCGATGGCTGAGGACGAGATGCCCGGCCTGATGGCGGTTCGCGCCGAGTATGGCGCGGCCAAGCCCCTCAAGGGTGCGCGAATCGTTGGTTGCCTGCATATGACGATTCAGACGGCGGTGCTGATCGAGACTCTGCGGGCGCTCGGCGCGACTGTGCGCTGGTCATCGTGCAACATCTTCTCGACCCAGGACCATGCCGCCGCTGCCGTAGCTGCGGCCGGCGTGCCGGTGTTCGCCTGGAAGGGTATGGACGAGACTGAGTTCTGGTGGTGTCTCGAGCAAACGTTGCGCGGCCCCGATGGCTGGACGCCGAACATGATCCTTGATGACGGCGGCGACGTGACGAAGCTGATGCACGACAAGTATCCCGAGATGCTCAAGGTGGTGCGCGGGGTGTCGGAGGAGACGACCACGGGCGTCCATCGGCTGCGCGACATGGCGCGCGACGGCACCTTGCTGGTCCCCGCGATCAACGTGAACGACAGCGTGACTAAATCGAAGTTCGACAATCTATATGGCTGCCGCGAAAGCCTGGTAGATGGAATCCGCCGAGGCACGGACGTGATGATGGCTGGCAAGATTGCCGTGGTCGCCGGGTTCGGGGACGTCGGCAAGGGGTCCGCGGCTTCCTTGCGCAACGCCGGCTGCCGCGTGCTGGTCACCGAGATCGACCCGATCTGCGCCTTGCAAGCCGCGATGGAGGGCTACGAGGTCGTAACCATGGAGCAGGCCGCCCCACGCGGTGACATCTTCGTGACCGCGACCGGCAACGTGGACGTCATTACTCAGGACCACATGCGATCGATGAAGCATCGAGCGGTGGTGTGCAATATCGGCCACTTCGACAGCGAGATCCAGATCGGGAGCCTACGTAACTACAGTTGGGAGAACGTCAAGCCGCAGGTTGATGAGGTGGTGTTCCCGGACGGCAAGCGCCTGATCGTTCTGTCGGAAGGGCGGCTCGTCAATCTCGGCAACGCCACTGGGCACCCAAGCTTCGTGATGAGCGCAAGCTTCACCAACCAGGTGCTGGCGCAGATCGAACTCTTCACGGCGCCTGCGGGGCAGTACACCCGTCAAGTCTACACACTGCCCAAGCATCTCGATGAGAAGGTGGCGGCACTGCATCTGGCCAAGGTCGGCGCCACCCTCACCAAGCTGTCGCCAAAGCAAGCCGACTATATCGGCGTAGGCGTGAGCGGCCCTTTCAAGCATGAGCTTTACCGCTACTAGCCGGGGCGGGTCACCAGCGGTTAACTCGTCTGCGCGCGCTGTGTTTTCAGGCGCTTGTTGCGGCAATTTCATGTTGCCGCGATAGCGCCTGCCCGCGCGGAATTGTAGCCTTCTTCAACTTGGCACGCGCCGCCGCGTTGTGGGGAGTGCGCCTGGTCTCGGGCGCGAACGTCGCGCAATTGGGCTATGAGTTAGGGAACTGGTCGATGGGAACGGCCCCGGCCTATCGCAACCTGCCGCGAACCGAAGCGCTGCGGCGGGCTCTGTCGGGTCTCCGCAATGATCAGGCGGTCGACGACCTGCTATTTCTCGAGGCGTGGGAAGCCGATCCCTTGCCTGGTGCCGGGGCGGCGCTGCGTGTCGGCCAACTCCGGCGCGCCAACCCCGGGCTCGCAGCGGAGATCCGCGCCGAGCTGCGCCGCGGCCGCCCGCTCACGCCGAACGAGCGCGCCGCGCTGGCGCCGGCGGACGTTCTGTCCCGCTGACTCGCTGGCATTGCGCGTCCGCGCGGCGGATGGCAGCTTCGCCCAGGCGGAGGGTTTGGGATGGCGGTGAATAAAATCTACTCCGGTCCGGCGACTGCCCTGGACGGGCTGCTGCGGGATGGCATGACAATCATGTCGGGCGGCTTCGGCTTGTGCGGCATTCCCGCGGCCCTGATCGAGGCGATCCGCGAGTCTTGCGTGAAGGACCTGACCGTCATCTCCAACAATGCCGGTGTGGACGACGCGGGGCTCGGCATCCTGCTGCAAACCCGACAGATCCATAAGATGATCAGCTCGTATGTGGGCGAGAACGCGACGTTCGCCCGGCAGTATCTTGCGGGCGAGCTGCAGATCGAGTTCAACCCGCAAGGCACGCTGGCCGAGCGGATTCGCGCAGGCGGTGCCGGCATCCCGGCCTTCTACACGCCGACCGGCGTTGGCACCGAGGTCGCCAAAGGGAAGGACATTAAGGTGTTCGACGGCCGAGCCTACGTGATGGAGCGCGGGCTATTCGCCGATCTCGCCATCATCCACGCCTGGAAGGGTGATCCCGAGGGCAATCTTGTGTATCGCAAGACGGCACGGAACTTCAATCCGATGATGGCCACCGCCGCCAGCGTGACCGTCGCCGAGGTGGAGCATCTGGTCGGCCTCGGCGAGCTCGATCCCGACCACATCGTGACCCCGGGTATGTTCGTCAAACGGTTGGTGCGCCTTGACCGCGTCGACAAGCGGATCGAGCAGCGCACGTTGCGCAAGCGAGCTGCGTGACGGCGTCCGGCAAGGAGAAGGAGCATACATGGCCTGGACACGTGACGAGATGGCCGCCCGCGCCGCCCGCGAGCTTGAGGACGGATTCTACGTCAATCTTGGCATCGGTATCCCCACCCTGGTCGCCAACCACATTCCCGAGGGCATTACCATCCAACTCCACTCGGAGAACGGCATGGTGGGCATGGGGCCATTCCCGTGGGAAGGCGAGGAGGACGCCGACGTGATTAACGCAGGCAAGCAGACCGTTACCGAGATCCCGAGCACCTCCTACTCGGATAGCGCCGCGTCGTTCGCAATGGTTCGCGGCGGCCACATCGATATCTCCATCCTGGGCGCCTTGCAGGTGGCGCAGAACGGCGATCTCGCTAATTGGATGATCCCGGGCAAGATGGTTAAGGGCATGGGGGGTGCGATGGACCTGGTGGCAGGCGTGCCTCGGGTCGTGGTGCTGATGGAGCACGCCGCCAAGGACGGCTCGCCCAAGATCCTCCGCGGCTGCACCTTGCCGCTGACCGGCGCCGGCGTGGTTAGTCGCATCATCACCGAACTCGCGGTGTTCGACGTGACGCCGAACGGCCTCGTGCTGGTGGACAAGGCCCCGGACGTGACGATGGACGCGATCCGCGCCAAGACGGAGGCGTCGTTCAGCGTGCATCCGGACATGGGGAAAGTGGCCGCCTGACCCTCCCTTGATCGGGTGCTGCGCCGGGCGCTATAAGCCCGCTCCCATCGGTCGGGGCCATAGCTCAGCTGGGAGAGCGCCTGAATGGCATTCAGGAGGTCAGCGGTTCGATCCCGCTTGGCTCCACCATCCGACCGGATCGTACTCTGAACCCTCACGACGCAATGCCGGCCCTTCTCACCTCCATGACCGGCTTCGCGCGCATGGACGGCGCGGTAGCCGGGCTGTCCTGGGTTTGGGAGCTGCGCAGCGTCTACGGGCGCGGCCTCGACCTGCGCTTCCGGCTTTGACCGGCTGGAGCCTGGGCTACGTGAGGCCGCCCAGAAACAGCTCCGCCGCAGCAACGTGACCGCCTCTCTGACGGTGCAGCAGGAGGAAGCCGGACAGCTGGCGGTCAACCCCGCCGCACTCGATCAGGCGCTCGCCCTGGCCCTCGCGCTCCAAGCGCGGATACCCGGCGCGGAGCCGCCGCGCGCGGACGCGCCCGTGTTGCCGGACGAGCGGATTGCGCAGGAAATCGCCTTGCTCGCATCGCGGTCGGATGTGCACGAAGAGCTGGACCGGCTGGCGAGCCATATCGATGCCGCGCGCGCTCCGCTCACGGAGGGGGTCGCCGTGGGCCGCCGGCTCGAGTTCCTTCTTCAGGAGTTCAACCGCGAAGCTAATACCCTGTGCAGCAAGTCGGCCTCCATGCTGCTCACGGCCGTTGGGCTGCGGCTAAAGGCGGCGATCGAGCAGTGCCGCGAGCAGGCCGCCAACATCGAATGACGAGCGTCGCCCGCCGTGGCCTTTGCTTGGTAATCGCTGCGCCGTCCGGGGCTGGCAAGAGCTCCATCACGCGCGCGCTGCTCGCCGCGGAGACGGGTCTCTCGTCGTCCATCAGCGTCACTACCCGCGCGCCGCGGCCAGGCGAGCGGGATGGGACGCACTATCTGTTCCGCGACCAAGCGACGTTCAATCGCATGGTCGAGGACGGCGGACTGCTCGAGTGGGCGCGCGTGTTCGGCCGCAGCTACGGCACGCCGCGCGCGCCGGTGGAGGCGACGCTCGCCCGAGGGGCCGACATGGTGTTCGACATCGATTGGCAGGGGCACCGCCAGCTTCGCGCGGCCCTGCCCGGCGACGTGGTGGGCGTGTTCATCCTGCCGCCCTCGCTCGGCGCGCTGGAACCCCGGCTGCGCGGGCGGGGCGGGCCCCCGACACCCCCCCGCCCCCCGCGCCCGGGCGCCGCGGGACGCGGCCCCCCCCGCGCCCGGTCCGGCCGCGGGTGCCGACGACACCCTGCGGCTCTACTTCCTGT
>CAXUIE010000245.1:0-5490 GCA_964250825.1 uncultured Acidisphaera sp.
GACAGCGAATCATATCAAATCGCGTCGGGGAAAGAGTTATGCAAAGGTCTCTCTTCTCTCCTGCCTCGCCGCCCTCATGGGCGTCTAGTCTGGACAAGGGGGCAGCGACGTTGGCCCGCGCTCCAGACCCTCCGGCACGGTCATTCAGCGTGCCAGCCCGGGCACGCTGGGCGTTATAGTGTCGATCGCGACAGAACCGCGCGGTGGCGCTGTCCCAATGAATGGCTGACGCCTACACGACAATGGTGACCGCGCTTCGACTGACGCCCCCTAGTCCTCAAATGTAGAATTTGAACGGGAGCTTCGGTTCGCTGTCCATCGGCGCTGATATTAACACATCCCCCACCGCGATCGTCCGCAGGCTGACCGCCTATATGCTCATGCAGCCCGCACTCGACGCGAGCTACGAAGCGATCAAAGCCACCGCATACATGTGGAGCGGCGACGACGGCTCTGCTTCCGGAGGTGAGGCGAGCCAGTCGGCATAGCGGTTTGCTCGCGGCCATACGCTGAACGAAACCGAGCGAGTCTTTGGGTAGCCAGACGAGCCCCTGTTAGCCGAACAACGGTTTCGCCCACTCACACGCGCGCACTGCGTATCGCCTTGTGCTATTCTTCGCCCATGAGCAATGTCGCATAGCCTTACATCAAGCACGATTTACGACACCGTCGGTTTGGTCCTGCCGAAAGGTACGACGGCAGTCACCTTCCTAGCGCCACGCAACGCGGTCGAGGCGCTCTCGGTCAAGCCGGCGAAGGCAATCTGGGACCAGGCTGCCGCCTCGGCCGTCGCGAGCCGCTCATGCTTGACCGCCGTCGCCCCGCGCCTAAGCAAGTTGGTCTTGAACCTTTGCTACGGTCGCTCTCAACGCTGCTGAGTCCAGTCCGCCGCGATCATCATCGACGGAAGTGAACAGGTTCTCCCCAAGTTTGAAGCCGTTGGCCTCATACCACCGCCGCTTCCACTCCCACCCCTTGCGATAGTCCGCTCGCTGCATCATTCCGAGATGCTCCCATACGACGAGGTCGCCATCGGCGGTTACGAACGAAAAATCAGGCCGAAGACGACCGGCCTCTCCCTCCAGAACGCGCTCGTACTCGTAATCGACATTCGACTGATAAAGCATATTGGCGATCACAAGCTCGGATTTGCTCCGGACGAGATGTCCTTTCTCCGTACGATGGATCAGGTTTTCGGCGTAGGGCACCTCGGCTTCGGCGCGCCGGAGCACGCCTTGGAACAGGTTTGTGTTGCGCCGTGCGGTCTCGGATTTTTCGGGTCTCGTGTAGTCGAACAGCATCGAGGCATTGTCGCCCTCGACCAGCAGCACGAGCTGGCGACGCGAACGCGTAAGTGCGGTATAAAGTAGTTCGCGTGACAGAGGACGGCAGTTCTTTGGAAGGATCACGAATACCTTTTGGAATTCGCTGCCCTGCGACTTGTGTACCGTAATCGCGTAGGCGAGCTCTAGGGGCCCGGATCCGCCGGAAAAATCGCGACCGCTGTAGCCGAAGGTTAGATTTGGCCGCCCCGCGAACAGCGTGTTCACCAAGGCTGCTTGCCGCTGGCCACGAGGCCGACCTCGCCGTTGGCGACGTAGGCCCCGGTCGCAACGCCCAGGCGCGCTATGGGCGACCTGCTGGGCCACGGCGTCCGGTTCGGCCGTGCCAACGACGTGCTCGCGGTCGGCGAAGGCATCGAGAGCGTGCTGTCACTCGCGTCGGTCGCGCCGAACCTGCCCAGCGTGGCCGCACTCTCCGCAGCGCACCTCGGCGCCCTGGTACTCCCGCCGACGCTCCGACGGCTCTTATCGCCGAGGAGACCGACGCGGCGGGACGGCAATGCGCTGTCCAACTCGCCACGAGAGTCGAGACGCAGGGCATCGAAGCAAGACCCTGACAACGCCGATGGGGGACCTCAACGCCCACCTCACGCAACACGGCGCGGACGATCTTCGGGCCTCGGTGCGATCGCAGCTCGCACCGGAGGACGTCGAGCGGTTTCTCCTGCTCGACGGCAGGGCGCAGAGCGAGAGCGCGCTGCATAGGCTCGCAGGGCCGAAGACGAGGCCATGCACCGAGTGAGGTCTCCGCCATTTCGGCAAGAGCGCGCCCTTGGCCTTCTAGGGGGCGATCGGACCGGAGCCGGGGCCGGCCGCAACCGCTGCGGGCGACTTTCTTCCCCGGCGCGTGCCGCGCCTTCCTCGGGAGACAAGAAAGCCGCCCTTCGCCGTCCTCCGCTGCGCTTCGGCCGCCGCGAGAGCGCCGCGGTGCTGTCCGCCTCCTATGGCCCCGGTCTGGTGATCGCCACGAAGGCCGCGATGGGCGCGGTCTTACGAACGGCGAAGGATCACCCCAGTGGCGCATGACCCCGACCTCGACTTCGAGCCCCTGCACGCCTCGTCTCCCACCGCCCACATCGTCGACAGGATCGAACTCTTCGGCTTCACGCCCTCCGACGACGAACCCGCCCCCCGCGAGCCCGCCGACGACGACCGGATCGGCGAGGTGATGGGCCAAGCCTTCGACGCCATCACCGCCACCGTCCAGGGCACTCGCTCCGAGCCCGACGGCGACGACCTCCTCTGGGGACTGGTCAACGCCTGCCACCGCGCTGCCGAGCGACTGGGCCGCCTCCTAGACGACAACGGGGTGGCGCAGCGCGACAGCCAGCGGGAGCAGAACGGCACCGAGGTGAAGTCCGTCGAGCTCGAACGGCTACTGGGCAAGGGGCAGGTGCTGATCGACCGCCGCGACGCGCTCGAAACCTTTCGCGACGTCGCCGCCAGAGCCTACCGCCGCATCACCGGCGAAGCCTGGACGCCCCGACACGGCTCCAAGGTCAACCATCGCGCCTTGACCGCGGCGATGATCGACAGCCGCGACTTCATCGCCGCCAAGCGTCGAGCCAAGACCGAGGTGCTGCTGCCGAAGGGCGCGAAGATCGCCGTCACCGGCGGGACCGATTGCAACGACTACCGCGCCATCTGGGCCGCGCTCGACCGGGTCCACGCCAAGCACGCCGACATGGTGCTGCTACACGGCGGTAGCCCGAAAGGCGCCGAGCTGATCGCCGCCAAGTGGGCGGACGCCCGCAAAGTCACGCAGATCGCGTTCAAGCCCGACTGGGACCGTCATAAGCGCGCCGCCCCGTTCAAGCGCAACGACGCCATGCTCGACACGCTGCCGATCGGCATCGTCGTGTTCCCCGGCAGCGGGGTCAACGACAACCTCGCCGACAAAGCGAGGAAGCTCGGCATCCCGCTGTTCGACTTCCCGCAAGGCCGGCGCGTGAGCGTCGGCCGATCACCTCTGAGGATCACTATGACCGCGTAAGCCGTCCTACTTAGGAGGCGGCGTGAACACGTTCACGAGATTGCCGTCGGGGTCGCGCAGGAGCATCGAGCGATTGCCCCAGGGTTGATCGGTCGGCTCAAGAATCCATTGCGTCACCACGTCGGCGAGCCGCGCACGTTCGGCGTCGACATCGTCGACCTCGAACTCGATGATCGCCGATCGGTTCTGCGCGGCCACCGCCGCGCTGGCATTGTCCTTCGCGACCGACCGCTCGCTGCAGATGGCGAGGGTGGTCGGCCCTAGCTTCAGCTCCATAAAATCTGCAAAGCCGGCCGGCACCGCCCCAGTCAGCTTCTTGTAGAAATCAGCCAAGGCAGGAACATCACGGGTGACAAGACGGAGCGAGGCGAAGCGCATGATCGACCTTTCAGCGACGGCGGAACTGGTGCGCTACGCTACCGTAGCGTTATGAGTGCTGCAAGTGCAAGAACGTGACGCGGTCAGACAAGCGCATCGAACGCTCGCGGGCGGCGGTCCTAGCGGAAACCTACCGGCTCTTGACGGAGGCTGGCATTGGCGGTGTCAGCATCGAACGGATCGCGCAGCGCTCGGGGGTCGCGAAAACGACCATTTACCGGCAATGGCCATCGCGCAGCGCGCTGCTGCTCGACGCCTGCTCCCGTCTCAGCGAGGCCGCCGAGATCCCCGACACCGGAAGCCTTGCCGGCGATCTCGCCGTGCTGCTGCGCGGCTTGGCGGCCGCGCTCAACGCGCCCGGGTGGCCAACGGTGCTGCCGTCGATCATCGACGCTGCCGAACGAGACCCGGAGACGGCCAAGGTTCATTCGGCGCTGCATACAGCGATGATGTCGCCGTTCCACCTTGTGGTCGAGCGGGGCAAGGCACGCGGCGAGCTACCGCCCGGCCGTGGCACGACGGAGGTGGTGGCCGCCGCCGCCGGGCCGCTATTCTACCGCCGATGGTTTTCCCGTGAGCCGATCGACAACGCGTTCATCGCCGCCGTTCTACGGGCCGCCACTTACTAGGTCTGCTCCCAGCTTTATCGCGCGCATGGCCCGAGCGAGCTGTGCCGGAATAGCGCACGGACCCCTGCATAGGCGAGCACCGCCCCCTCCTCATAGTCGCTGATCCTTGGTCCAGCACGGGACCTTGTTCGATCAACCCGTGAAGGGTCGGTACGCTGACGCTACCGCCTGCGGCTTCGCCTCCGGTGATCGCGGCCCCGCGCCGGACACGTCGGGCGCCTGTCGAGCGGGGGCGGTCCCGAGCAGGAGCTGCCCCGATGTCTCTCCCTACCGCGCAAGCCTTCGCCTGGAGCCTCGCCACCACGCTGATGACCTGCATCGTCCTCTTCCGCACGGCCGAGGGCTATTCCGCCATGCCCGAAACGGAGTTCGACGGTGACGCGGCGGCGATCCTCCACACCTACGATCCGCACGAGGGCTGGGCGTCGGCCAGCTTATCCTCGCGGTCACCAAGTCCAACCTGCTCCGGTTCGTCATCGCCGCCGCGTTCGCCGCCCCCGCGGCCTTCGCCGGCTACCATGTCGTGCTCGGCCTCTCGCGGATCGGCGGTGCGCACGGTGTCTGGCAGCCGATCTTCGCAGGTGTCGGCGCGGTGATCATCGCGGGCGCGGCGCTGGCCCGCCTGGCGACGCCCATCATCCCGCTGCACGAGAACACGCAACTGGCCTAGTCCCTCACGAAGGTCCCAGAACCTATACGCGTTCCGCAGCCGCAGCAGGAAAGCTGCCGGTCTGCTCCTGCCGCAAACCAGACCGTTCAGCCGGCCTGCACGTCTTACCGAAACCGCCATTTGGGCAGCGCGCACCAGTCTCGTTTCTTCATCTCGAGCGCCGCTTTTGAGAAAACGCAAACCGGAACAGGATTTGGGGAAAACGCCGTCCGCCTGACGCACCGAGTTTACCAGGAGCCGGCCGGCTATCCCGTCGGACATTCCCAATAAAGAAGATTTTTTAGCGTGATCCGAAGCGAGCTTTTGCAGCCTCGGTAACGGGCATGAAGAGGCTAACAATCGAGCCTTCCGGATCACGAAACTGGACCGAGCGATTGCCCCAGGGAAGCAGCTTGGGCTTGAGCACCAACTCGGCCTTATCTTTCAGACGAGCGAACACGGCATCCACATCGTCGACCATGAACTCCAGGATCGCCG
>CAXUIE010000246.1:0-5489 GCA_964250825.1 uncultured Acidisphaera sp.
ACGTTGTGTAGATCTCGCCTGCCATCAGCAGGAACACGATCACCAGGCCGAAGCCCCGGCCGCCGACGGTCCATTGCTCGAGGCTCATCTCTCGGCTGCCGCGCGCGCGCAGGCCAAGCCCCAGCGCCAGCAGTGCCGCCAAGCCGATGATCGCAAGCGCGGCGTTCAAGGATAGTCGTCCGGCTGATCGCCGCGATTGGTGGGATCGCCGAGGTAGATCAGCCCCATGATCACGGAGGTGAGGACGATCCAGAGCACCATCCAGGCTAGCAGCAGCGGCATGCCGAGCACGAACGGCGTCACGCGGTTGAGGAACCAGGGACCGATCAGGATCCCGAGAAACGGCAACGCGGCGAGCAGGCGAATGTGCGGCAGGTCGGCCCCCCAGGTCGCGCCGTCCTCGACGACGCTGCGAGGCCGAGCAATAAACTTACATTATCGCAGCGATGCGTTCAGCTTGTCGAGCGCCGAGGAGCCCGGGCAGAGCGATGCCTCGTCCAACACGTTGAGCGGAGTCCGCGTGGTCGCGAGATAGGCATGCAGGTCGCGCGGCTCGGGATCGACATAAAGCAGCCCGGTGACGATCTCGCCCGCGGCCTGCCGTTCCTGGAGATACCCCATCGCGGCGATGCGGTCGTGCACGTCGTACTCGGTCGCGAGCTTGCGCAGCGCGATGCTGGAACCGTCGTGCTGGCGCACCGTCTCCACCGTGCCCGGCTCGTATTCGACGGTGATCTCCTCGCGCCCGGTGATGAAGTCGAGCCAGTTCACCGCCTCGTTGTGCTCGCGCACATAGTCGAAGCTCTTAGTGCTGCCCTCATGGTTGTTGAACGCCACGCACGGCGAGAGGCAGTCGATGAACGCCGCCCCTTGATGCGCGAGCGCGGCCTCGATGATCGGCACGAGCTGCGCCTTGTCGCCCGAGAAGCCGCGCGCGACGAAGGTGGCGCCGAGCTGCAGCGCCATCCCCACCATGTCGATCGCCTCGTCGTTGTTGACGACGCCGCGCTTGCTCTTGGCACCCCGGTCGGCCGTCGCGGAGAACTGGCCCTTGGTCAGCCCGTAGACGCCGTTGTTCTCGACGATGTAGACCATGTTGACGCCGCGTCGCATCGCGTGGGCGAACTGGCCGAGGCCGATTGAGGCGCTGTCGCCGTCGCCCGACACCCCAAGATAGATCAGGTCGCGGTTGGCGATGTTCGCCCCGGTGGCGACTGACGGCATCCGCCCGTGCACCGAGTTGAACCCGTGCGAGGCGCCGAGAAAGTAGGTCGGCGTCTTGGACGAGCAGCCGATGCCGGACAGCTTGGCGATCCGGTGGGGCGGCAGGTCCATCGCGAAGCAGGCGCGCACGATCGCGGCGCTGATGCTGTCATGGCCGCAACCGGCGCAAAGGGTGGAGATGGCCCCCTCGTAGTCGCGCCGCGTGAAGCCGAGCCCGTTGGTGGGCAGGTCGGGGTGGCGCAGCTTGGGTTTCGGCAGGAACGTCATGACACGGCTTCCCTGATCGGGAGAACGGGCGGAGGCGCCACCTTGTCGGCGATCGCATCGGCGATAAAGCGGGCGGTGATCGGCGATCCATCGTAGTGCAGCACGCGCAGGAGCTTCTTGGGGTCGATGTCGCCCTCGACGATGAGCAGGGTGCGGAGCTGCGCGTCCCGGTTCTGCTCGACGACGAACACCTGCTCGTGGCCGGCCACGAAATCGAGCACCTCGCCGCCGAACGGGAACGCCCGGACGCGGAGCAGATCGACGGTGACCCCTTGTTCCTTCAGCAGCGCCACCGCCTCGTCCATCGCCGGGCTGGTGGAACCGTAATAGATCACCCCGAGCGCGGTGGCTTCGAGCGCATCGCGCCGCACGGCGGCCGGCACGAGCTGTTTGGCGGTGTCGAACTTGCGGAGCAGCCGCTCCATGTTGTCGACGTAATGCACGCCTTCCTCGGTGTAGCGGGCGTAGCGATCCTTGGTGGTGCCCCGAGTGAAGAACGCGCCGCGCTTGGGATGCGTGCCGGGATAGGTGCGGAACGGGACGCCGTCGCCGTCCACGTCGAGGTAGCGGCCGAAGTCGCGGCCGGCCTCGAGCTCGGCCGCGGTCATCACCTTGCCGCGGTCCATTCGCTTGGCATCGTTCCACGCCAGCGGCGCGCACAGCCGCTCGTTCATGCCGATGTCGAGGTCCAGCATCACGAAGATCGGCGTCTGCAGGCGATCGGCGAGGTCGAACGAGAGCGCGCCGAACGCGAAGCACTCGTGCGGGTCCTCGGGGAACAGCAGCACGTGCTTGGTGTCGCCGTGCGAGGCGTAGGCGCAGGCGAGCACGTCCGATTGCTGCGTGCGGGTCGGCATCCCGGTGGACGGTCCGCCGCGCTGCACGTCGAAGATCACCGCCGGGATCTCGGCGAAGTAGGCGAGGCCGAGGAACTCCTGCATCAAGGAGATGCCCGGCCCGGAGGTGGCGGTGAAGGCGCGCACGCCATTCCAGCCGGCGCCGATCACCATGCCGATGGAGGCGAGCTCGTCCTCCGCCTGCACGATGCCGTAACGTTTCTCCTTGGTCACGGGGTCGACGCGGTAGCGGGCGCAATAGCGCTGGAACGCTTCGGCGAGCGAGGAGGACGGCGTGATCGGATACCACGCGCACACGGTCGCCCCGCCGTACACGGCACCCAACGCAGCCGCCGCGTTGCCGTCGATGGAGATGCGGTCGCCCACCGCGTCCGCCCGGCGCAGCCGCAGCCCGATCGGGCATTGGAGGTGGGCGAGCGACCAGTCGCGGCCCATGTGCAGCGCGTGGACGTTGGCGGCGATCAGCTTGTCGCGTCCGCGGAACTGCTCGGCCAGCAAGGTCTCGATCGCGCCCACGTCCATGTCGAGCAGCGCCGACAGCGCGCCGATGTAGATGATGTTCTTGAACAGCTGCCGCTGCCGGGCGTCCTTGTATTCGCGGTTGCACATCTCGGTCAGCGGCACGCCGAGCACGGTGACGTCGTCGCGGAACTTCGACCGTGGCAGATCCTTGGTCGAGTCGTAGAACAGATAGCCGCCCGGGGTGATGCTGGCGACGTCCTGCGCCCAGGTCTGCGGGTTCATCGCCACCATCAGGTCGGTGCCGCCGCGCGCGCCGAGATGCCCCGCCTCCGAGACGCGCACCTCGTACCAGGTCGGCAGGCCCTGAATGTTGGACGGGAATATGTTGCGCGGCGCGACCGGGATGCCCATGCGCAGGATCGACTTGCCAAACATCGTGTTGGCGCTGGCCGAGCCCGAGCCGTTGACGTTGGCGAAGCGGACGACGAAGTCGTTGATCCGCTCTAATGGCTGGAACAAGCGCGGCCTCCCGCCTGGGCGATGTCGATGCGGAATTGCTGCATGTCCCACGCGCCGGTCGGGCAGCGCTCGGCGCACAGGCCGCAATGCAGGCACACGTCCTCGTCCTTCACCATGATCCGCCGGGTTTTCAACTCACCCGACACGTACAGCTCCTGGGTGAGATTGTGCGCCGGCACGATCAGCCGCTCGCGCAACTCCGCCTCATCGTGGTTGACGGTGAAGTTGATGCAATCGACCGGGCAGATGTCCACGCAAGCGTCGCATTCGATGCACAGGGCATCGGTGAACACTGTCTGCACGTCGCAATTGAGGCAGCGCTCGGCTTCCTTGTAGGCGAGCTGCAGGTCGTAGCCGAGCTCCACCTCCGCCTTGATGTCGCGCAGCGCCGCCGCCTTTTCCTTCAACGGCACCTTGAAGCGGAGATCGTTGGAAACGTCGTTGTCGTAGCTCCATTCGTGGATGCCCATCTTCTGGCTCACCAGGGTGACGCCGGGAGCCGGCCGATCGCGCAGGTTCTCGCCCCGACACGCCTTGTCGATGGAGATCGCCGCCTGATGGCCGTGCGCCACGGCCCAGATGATGTTTTTCGGCCCGAACGCCGAGTCGCCGCCGAAGAACACGCGGGGGTTGGTCGATTGCATGGTGAGCTCGTCCACCACCGGCATCTTCCAGCGGTCGAACTCAACTCCTGCCTCGGGCTCGATCCAGGGAAACGCGTTCTCCTGCCCGACCGCCACCAGCACGTCGTCGCACGGCACAATCTCGTCGGGCTCGCCGGTCGGAACGAGTTGGCGGCGCCCCTTCGGGTCGTACTCGGCCCGCACGCGCTCGAAGCTCATGCCGGTCAGCCGCCCGTCCTCGTGGATGAACGCCCTGGGGACCATGAAGTTAAGGATCGGGATGTCTTCGTGCGTCGCGTCCTCCTTTTCCCAGGGCGACGCCTTCATCTCGTCGAAGCCGGAGCGGACGATCACCTTGACGTCCTCGCCGCCGAGGCGGCGGGCGGAGCGGCAGCAATCCATCGCGGTGTTGCCACCGCCGAGCACGATCACCCGGCGGCCGATGGTGGTGATGTGGCCGAACGACACCGACGACAGCCAATCGATGCCGAGATGGATGTGGGCCGCGCCTTCCTGGCGGCCGGGCAGGTCGAGGTCGCGGGCGCGCGGCGCGCCGGAGCCGACGAACACCGCGTCGTAGCCCTCGCCAAGCAGCGCCTTGAGGCTGTCGACGCGCTCCCCGAGCCGCATCTCCATGCCGAGCGCGGTGATGTAGCCCACCTCCTCGTCGATCACCGACTCGGGCAGGCGGAACTTGGGGATTTGGCTGCGGATGAACCCGCCCGCGCGCGGGTCGCCGTCGAACAGGACGAGCTCGTAGCCGAGGGGGGCCAGATCGCGCGCGACCGTGAGCGATGCCGGGCCGGCGCCCACCAGGGCGACCCGCTTGCCGTTGCGCGCGGCGGCCCCGGCCGGCAAACGGTGCCGGATGTCGCCCTTGTAGTCGGCCGCGACGCGCTTGAGGCGGCAGATGGCCACCGGCTCGTCTTCCACGCGCCCGCGCCGGCAAGCCGGCTCGCACGGCCGGTCGCACGTGCGGCCCAGCACGCCGGGGAACACGTTGGATTCCCAGTTGACCATGTAGGCGTCGGCGTAGCGCCCGGCGGCGACCATCCGGATGTACTCGGGAACCGGCGTGTGCGCCGGGCACGCCCATTGGCAATCGACGACCTTGTGGAAGTAGTCCGGATCCTTGATGTCGGTCGGCTGCAAGAGGCCCCCCGGGCGTTGTTGTACATTTCGTTCGATTGGAAGCGCGGCGCGGCAAGAATCTTGCCCCTGGCTTCCAGGTTGGCCGGACCCTAGGCGCAAAGCCTTGGCTGTTCAACTTCATGGGGCGGGAGACCGGTCTGCGCGGGACAGCGGTGGGCTTGCCGGCCGCTGGCCTCAGCGCCAATCTGCCCGGGCATCAAGGCCGGGGGAATTGGAATGAGCGACGACCTGCTCTACGAGGTCCGCGACGGGGTCGGGTACGTGACGTTCAACCGCCCGCAATCCCGCAACGCCATGACCTTCGCGATGTATGAGCGGCTGGCGGCGATCTGCGACGAGGTGGGCGCCGAAGGGGGCGAGGTGCGGGCCTTGCTGCTGACCGGGG
>CAXUIE010000247.1:0-3523 GCA_964250825.1 uncultured Acidisphaera sp.
ATCTATCGCGGCACGAGCACGCGGTACCGCGCCGACAGTCGGGCTTGTCCCTCGCCTGGCCTCGTCCTGCTCCGGGTGGTTGGCGGCCAGTTCCAGTATCGTTGGAACGGCCGCACGGAAATCGACGCGACCATCGCGCCGGATGGGGCGGTTTCGGGCGCGTTCGACACCACTATCTTGGGCGGACGCCTGGCCGGCGGGCGGATCGAGGGCGACGTGTCCAACGAGAGCTGCGCGTATCATTTCCGGGCGGTGCAGCGACCGTCGTAAGCAGCGGTTGCTGGGTTACAGCTCGCCTCTCGCTAGCGCCTCCCGGAGCACCTTCTCAACCCGCGCGTTGTAGCCCCTGCCGGACTCCCGAACAGCCTTGACCACATCGGCCGCCAGCCGGAACCCAATGTGCACCTTCGGCTGCTCGACGGGCGGCCGTCCTCCTCGGCTCTTCCATGTTCTGAACTGCTCGGGAAACCCCTCCTTGAAGGGCCGCGCCCGCGCAAAATCCGTTGCCGTCCATTCCGGGTTCTCGTCGAAATCAGCCGGCGGTTCAGGCTTCTTTGGCATAACGTCTTACCTCGCGGGGGTTGGCCCTTCGGAGCGAAATCGCCCGCAGCACGTCGCCGCGCATCGTAAACACCAGCATGTGCAGCCGCCCACCGATCGCGCCGAGAGCCTGCGTCCGGTCCTCGCCGTAGTCGTAGCGATCATCGGGCGCATAGATGGCCGTGTCGAAATCCATTCTTGAGGCGTCGGCGAGCGATAGACCGTGCTTTTGCCGGTTGCTCGCGTCCTTGTCCGGGTCGAACTCAATCTCCACAGGTTATTGTGGTCACACATATACGTTGTGCAAGCTTGGCAGGCGGCGTCGGTTGGCGAATGGGCGTGGCAAGTCGTCGCCGAACGGATTATAGACGCCCGTGCACTATATCTCGACTCGCGGCCGCGCTCCGGTGCGGGACTTTGCCGGCGTGCTGCTGGCCGGGCTCGCCGAGGATGGCGGCCTCTACATGCCCGAAACCTGGCCGCAGTTCGGACCAGTCGAATGGCGGGCGATGCGTGGGCTGCCCTACGCCGAGCTGGCCGCGCGGGTGATGCAGCCCTTCGTCGCCGGTGCCATCGCTCCCTCCGTCCTGCAGCGGCTTTGCCGCGAGGCGTACGCCGGATGGGACCACCCGGCGATCGCGCCGCTGATCCAGTTGGACGAGGGGCTGTGGGCGCAGGAGTTGTTCCACGGCCCGACGCTCGCCTTCAAGGACATGGCGATGCAGTTGCTCGGGCGGCTGTTCGACCACGTGCTGCGCGAGCGCGGCGAGCACATCACGGTGGTGGGCGCCACCTCGGGCGACACCGGCTCGGCCGCCATCGAGGCGTGCGCCGGGCGCGAGCGGCTCGACATCGTGATCCTCCATCCGCGCGGGCGCACCAGCGAGGTGCAGCGGCGGCAGATGACAACGGTTGCGGCGTCCAACGTCGGCAACATCGCCGTGGAAGGCACCTTCGACGACTGCCAGGACCTGGTGAAGGCGATGTTCGCGGACGCGCCGTTCCGCGCCGAGATGCGCCTGGCCGCGGTCAACTCGATCAACTGGGCGCGGGTCGCGGCGCAGATCCCGTATTATGCCGCCGCCGCCCTCGCCCTCGGCGCGCCGGACCGCCCGGTCGCCTTCGCCGTGCCCACCGGCAATTTCGGCAACGTGTTCGCGGCGTGGGCGGCGCGCCGGATGGGGCTGCCGATCGCGCGGTTGCTGGTCGGCACCAACCGAAACGACATTCTCACGCGCTTCCTGGCCAGCAACGACATGAGCGTGCGCCCGGTGGAGCTCAGCTTGTCGCCTTCGATGGACATCGGGGTCAGCTCCAACTTCGAGCGGTTGTTGTTCGAGCTGCTCGACCGGGACGCCGACAGCACGGCCCGCGCGGTGGTGGGCTTTCGCGAGAGCGGCCGGATGGCGGTGCCTGAGGCCGCCTGGTCCCGGGCGACCGCCGTGTTCGCCGGACATCGGCTCGACGACGCCGGGACCGCAGCGGAGATCCGGCGCATCCATGCGGCGTCGGGCTACCTCGCGGACCCGCACACCGCGATCGGCGTCGCGGCGGCCCGGGCGCACCCTGCCGCAGATGGCGCGCCCACGGTGGCGGTCGCCACCGCGCATCCCGCCAAGTTCCCCGACGCGGTGGAGCGCGCGGTCGGCATACGCCCCCCTCTGCCGCCGCGGCTCGCCGACCTATATGACAGGATCGAACGTTACACCGTGGCGCCCAACAACCTCGCCGAAATCGAGGCCAGTGTCCGCGCCGTCGCCCAAAGGAACGCCGCATGAGCTCGACCAACGGCGACGCGATCCGCGTCACCCGCCTCCCGTCCGGCCTTACGGTCGTCTCCGAGCGCATGGACCGCGTGGAAACCGTCTCCTTCGGCGCCTACGTCGCGACCGGCACGCGCCACGAGCGCGCCGAGGAGAACGGGGTGTCCCACTTCCTCGAGCACATGGCGTTCAAGGGCACCGAGCGCCGCAGCGCCGCCGAGATCGCCGAGGAGGTGGAAGCGGTGGGCGGCCACATCAATGCCTACACCGCCCGCGAGCAGACCGCCTACTACGTCAAGGTGCTGAAGGAAGACACCGCGCTCGCGGCCGACATCATCGGCGACATCCTGACGCACTCCACCTTCGAGCCCGAGGAGCTGGAGCGCGAGCGCGGCGTGATCCTCCAGGAGATCGGCCAGGCGAACGACACTCCGGACGACATCATCTTCGACCATTTCCAGGAAGCGGCGTACCCCGCCCAGCCGATGGGCCGGCCGGTGCTCGGCACGGAGGAGGTCATCCAGGGGCTGTCGCGGTCGGCGTTGACCGGCTACATGCGCCGGCATTACCCGGCGAACAACGTGGTGGTCGCGGCGGCCGGCAACCTGCGGCATGAGCAAATCCTGGAGTTGGTCGATGCTCACTTTGGCGACCTGCCCGGCGCCAAGCCGCCCCCGGTGATGCCCGGCTTGTATCGCGGCGGCGAGTTCCGCGAGGACCGCGACCTCGATCAGGTCCACATCGTCCTCGGCTTTCCGTCCGTCGCTTACGGCGACCCGGACTACTATCCGACCCTGTTGCTCTCCACCCTGCTCGGCGGCGGCATGTCGTCCAGGCTATTCCAGGAGGTGCGGGAGAAGCGCGGGCTCGTCTACTCGGTATATTCGTTCAGCGCCCCCTACATGGACAGCGGGCTGTTCGGCATCTACGCCGGCACCGGGGAAAGCGAGGCGGCCGAGCTGATGCCCGTCACCCTGGACGAGCTGCGCAAGGTGCAGGAGCAGGTGTCCGAGCAGGAACTGGCGCGGGCGCGGGCGCAGGTGAAGGCGTCGCTGCTGATGTCGCTCGAGAGCACGGGGAGCCGCTGCGAGCAGCTGGCGCGGCAAATCCAGGTGTTCGATCGGGTGATCCCGACGGCCGAGACGGTGGGCAAGCTCAACGCCGTGACCACCGCCGACGTGCGGCGCGCCGCGTCGCGCGTGTTCCGGGCGACCCCGACC
>CAXUIE010000247.1:3533-5474 GCA_964250825.1 uncultured Acidisphaera sp.
GGTAGGGCGGACTTTTGGGGGCGGCGCGCGGTGTGGCTCGGGCGCGCCGGGGGGGCGGGCGCCGATGCGGCCGACGCCGTTCTGGTCGCGGGCACGTCGCTCGGCGTGCAGCGCCGGCTCGGACAAACCGAGCACGTCGAGCGGTCCGAAGGGCGCGACCTCGGCTTGCGCGTGTTCCTAGGGCGGCGCTCGGCGATCGTGTCCTCCACCACCGTCGACCCGGCCGGCTTCGCGCAACTGGCGGAGCGGGCGGTCGCTATGGCGGGCGTGGTGCCCGAAGACCCTTATGGCGGGTTAGCCACCGAGGCGCGCAACCTCGACGAAGCCGCCGCGCTCGACCTGACCGACGCGGCCGAGCCCGATACGGCGGCCCTGCTCGCCCGGGCCGCGCTCGCGGAAGACGCCGCGCTCGCCGTTTCGGGTGTCACAACTCGGAGGGGGCCGACGCGGGCTATCATCGGACGCAGGTCGTGCTCGTCACATCGGCGGGGTTCGCCGGCCGCTATGCCCGCACCAGCCACTCGACTTCGGCGACGGCGCTCGCCGGAGCGGGGACAGGGATGCAGCGCGACTACGATTACTCGAGCGCCGTTCACCTTTCTGACCTCGAAGATCCCGCGCAGATCGGGCGCAGCGCCGGCGAGCGGGCCGTCGCACGGCTCAACCCGGGGCGGCCGAAGACCGCGAAGGTGTCGGTCGTCTACGACCCGCGCGTCTCGGGCGGTCTGCTCGGGCACCTGTCGGCCGCGATCAACGGCGCCTCCGTCGCGCGCGGCACCACCTTTCTCAAGGACAAGCTCGGCCAGCGAATTTTCGCCAACGGCATCGCCGTGCATGACGATCCGCTCCGGGTGCGGGGCCTGCGCTCGCGACCGTTCGACGGGGAAGGCGTCGCCACCCTGCCGCACCTGATCATCGACGACGGCGTTCTCACGACCTGGCTGCTTGATAGCCGCTCGGCGCGGCAGCTCGGCCTGGCCACCACCGGCCACGCGGCGCGCGGCACCGGCGGCCCGCCCTCGCCATCGGCCACGAACCTGTTCATGGCGCCGGGGAGGCTGTCTCCGGCCGAGTTGATGGCTGACATCGGCGAGGGTCTTTACGTGACCGAGCTGATCGGCATGGGGGTCAACGGCGTCACCGGCGACTACAGCCGGGGAGCGGCCGGGTTCATGATCCGGGGCGGCGCGCTTGCCGAACCCGTCGCCGAGATCACGATCGCGGGGCACCTGCCGGAGATGTTCGTCCACCTCACGCCGGCGAGCGACCTGCGGTTCAGGCGAGGCACGGACGCGCCGACGGTACGGATCGACGGGATGACGATGGCCGGGGCGTGACGTGGAAGCAGAGTAGGGAGCTTCCTATATAGAAGCGGTCGTCATGGGACCGCTAAACATGCGCCGCACCTCTTTCTTTGTCGCCGCCTTGGCCGTTGCCGCCCTGGCCCTGGCGCCGGGCTTGGCGGACGCGCGGGCGGGCTTTGGCGGCTCCCTGGGCAGCCGGGGTGGTCGCACCTGGTCGGCCCCGCCCGCGACCAGCACGGCACCCTATGCCGCCCAGCCATTCCAGCGGAGCTTCACGCCCAACACGCCCTCTGCTCCCGGCTATGGGTCGCCAGGCTACGGCTATGGGTCGGGGTACGCGGGCCCGCGCTCGGGCGCCTTCACGTCCGGCCTGCTTGGCGGCCTGATCGGGGCGGGCCTCGGCGGGATGCTGCTTGGCCACGGGTTTTTCGGCGGCATGAGCGGTGGCTTCGGGTTCTTGGGCTTCATCTTGCAGGTGTTGCTGCTGTTCTTTGTCGTGCGCTGGCTCGTGCGGATGTTTCGCGCGCGCCGCCCGGCAATGGCCGGCGGGGGCGCCAGCATGTTCGGCTTGCCTGGCGCGGGCCGCCCGCCGTCGATGCGCGGGGGAAGCGGCGGCGCGCCACCGGGCCGGCCCGTC
>CAXUIE010000248.1:0-3472 GCA_964250825.1 uncultured Acidisphaera sp.
GGCTCACCGGCGTGAAGGTCCCGGTCCCGGACGGCGGGGTGGCGGATTTCGCGATCGTCGCCGCCCGCGGGTCGGAGGGGGACGTTCGGCTATTCCTGGTCGACCTCGCCGGCCCCGGGGTCGAGCGCGCGGCGGTGCGCACGATCGACCCCACGCGCGACCACGCCCGCATCCGTTTCGTCGGCGCGCCGGCCGAGCCGCTCGGAACCGGCGCCGGCTGGGACGTGATCGAGGCGGCGCAGGACCGGGCCGCCGTGCTGGTCGCGTTCGAGCAGATCGGTGGGGCGGACCGGGCGCTCGGCATGGCGCGCGACTACGCTCTCGAGCGATACGCGTTCGGCCGGCCGATCGGCTCGTTCCAGGCACTCAAGCACATGATGGCGGACATGTATGTCGCGGCCACCCTCGCCCGTTCCAACTGCTACTGGGCCGCCTGGGCGCTCTCGACGGACGCCGCCGAACTCCCGGAGGCCGCCGCCACCGCGCGGGTGAGCGCGACGCAGGCGTTCCAGCACTGTGCCAAGAACAACATCCAAGTACATGGCGGCATGGGATTTACCTGGCAGTTCGACTGTCATCTCTACTATCGCCGGTCCAACCTGCTGGCGTTGTCGCTCGGTGCGCAGTCCACCTGGGAGAGTAAGCTCGTTGACCGGCTGCGGCGGAAGAACGCGGCCTAGAGGAAAGAACGAATGAATTTCGACGACACCCCCGCGGAAGCCGCATTCCGGCAAGAAGCACGCGCCTGGATTGCGGGCAACGCCCCGCACGAGCTGAAACGCGAGCTGGAAGATGCCGCGTTCGGGCGGCTGCAACTCACCAGCGCGGACGCCGCGCAGGCTTCCAAGGCTTGGCAGAAGAAGAAATACGACGCGGGCTGGGCTTGTCTGCATTGGCCGCAAGACTACGGCGGGCGCGGTGCGACGCCTATCGAGCGGGTGATCTTTCAGCAGGAGGAAGGCGTTTACGGCAAGCTGTCCGCCTTGTTCGGCATCGGCCACGGCATGTGCGGCCCGACCATGATGGCGTGGGCGACCGAGGAGCAGAAGCGTGAGCGCCTGCCCCGGCTCGCCGCCGGCGTCGAGAACTGGTGCCAGCTGTTCTCCGAGCCGTCTGGCGGTTCGGACGTCGCGGGGCTGCGCACCCGGGCCGAGCGCCAGGGCGACGAATGGGTGGTCAACGGCCAGAAGATCTGGACCTCCGTGGCGCACCTGGCCGATTGGGGCCTGTTGATCCTGCGCACGGACCCGACCGTGCCCAAGCATGACGGGCTGACCATGTTCTTCCTCGACATGCGCTCGCCCGGTGTCGAGATCCGTCCCATCAAGCAGGCCAACGGGCAGTCCGACTTCAACGAGGTGTTCTTCACCGATGTGCGCATCCCGGACAGCCAGCGCTTGGGCGCCGTGGGCCAGGGGTGGAAGGTGTCGATCACCACCTTGATGAACGAGCGCGCCTCCATCGGTGCCCGCGCCATCACCGGCTTTCCCGAGCTGTGGGACTTCGTGAGCGCGGCCGAGACGGAGCGCGGCCCCGCCCTCGACGACCCGCTCGTGCGCTCCAAGCTCGCCAACTGGGCGGCGCGGGCGAGTGGGCTGAAATATACTTCATACCGCGCGATCTCCGCCCTCTCGAAGGGGGAGCTGCCCGGCCCGGAGAACTCGATCGGCAAGCTCGTGTCGGGCTCGATGCTGCAGGAGATCGCCAGCTTCGCGCTCGACCTGCAGGGGGAGGCCGGCATCCTGCTCGATCCCGCGCAGGCGGAAGCGGCGGCGCGATTCCAGGCGATGCTGCTCCGCTCGCCCGCGGTGCGGATCGAGGGCGGCACGGACGAGATCCTGCGCAACATCATCGCCGAACGCGTGCTCGGCCTGCCCGCCGACATCCGCGCCGACAAGGGCATGCCGTTCAACAAGGTGCCGACCCGGGCGAACTAGCAGAGCGGGATGTCCTCTCACTCGGCCCTGTCCCGCGACGGCAGGGCCGCCCGGCTCCCCCTGCCTCCGCCGGGACAGGGCGAGGGTTCGCGCGGCCGCACGCTGGTCCTCCTCGCCTGCCTGATGGCGACGTTCATGACGGCGGTGGAAAGCACCATCGTCGCGACCGCCATGCCGACGGTGGTGGCCGAGCTCGGCGGCTTCAGCCTGTTCGCCTGGGTGTTCGCCGCCTACCTGCTCACCCAGGCGGTGACCATCCCGATCTATGGCCGGCTCGCCGACCTGTATGGACGCAAGCCGGTGTTCTACGCCGGATGCGCCCTGTTCCTTGCCGGCTCGGCGTTGTGCGGTCTCGCCTGGGACATGGCGGCGCTGATCGCCTTCCGCACCCTGCAGGGCATCGGCGCGGGCGCCATCCAGCCGGTGGCGGCGACCATTCTCGGCGACATCTACACGCCGACCGAGCGCGGCCGGGTCCAGGGCCTGGTGTCCAGCGTGTTCGGCGTCTCCGCCGTGCTCGGCCCCTCGCTCGGCGCGTTCCTCATCACCCATGTCGGCTGGCAGGCGGTGTTCTGGGTCAACATCCCGGTCGGCGCCGCCGCCATCCTCATGCTCGCCGCCTTCCTGCGCGAGGACGTGCGCCATCGCCAGCATCGCCTGGACCTCGCGGGAGCGTTTCTGCTCCTGCTGGCGATCGGGACGTTCATCGTGCTGCTGGTGCAGGCCGCGTCGCTGTCGCGCCCGACCGCGTGGGGCTTGGCGCTGCTCGCCGCCGCGTCGTTCGCGCTGTTGCTGTGGCATGAGGCGCGCACGCCCGAGCCGATGCTCCCGCTCGAGCTTTGGCGCAACCGCATCATCGTGCTCGGCAGTCTCGGCAACTGCGCGGCCGGGGCGTTGATGATGGGGGTGGCCGCCTTCCTGCCCGCCTATGTGCAGGGGCCCATGGGCCGGAGCGCGCTTGCCGGCGGGCTCGTGCTCGGGGCCATGTCGGTGAGCTGGGCGCTCGCCAGCCTCGGCGCGGCGCGGATCATGCTGCGGACCAGCTATCGCTTTACCGCCATCCTGGGCGCGGTCTCCTTGATCGCGGGCTGTCTCATCCTCCTCGCCCTGACCCCGGAGCGCGGCGCGCTTTGGGCCGGGTTGGGTTCCTTGGTGATCGGCGTCGGCATGGGGATGGGGAGCACGACGTTCATCGTCTCCATCCAGGCCTCCGTGGCGTGGCGACAGCGCGGCGCGGCGACATCGTCGGCGATGTTCATGCGCTTCGTCGGCCAGTCGCTCGGCGCGGCCGGCAGCGGTGCGGTGCTGAACGCCACGCTCGCCGCCCGCGACCCCGGCGCGTTCGGCGCCGTCGACCGCCTGCTGGAGCCCGCCTCCCGCGCCCTCCTCGCACCGGGCGAGGTGGCCCGCCTGAGCGCGCTGGTGGCCGCCGCGATCGGCAACACCTATCTGCTGGCGACCGCCTTCGCCGTGGCGGGGGGGGGGGGGGGGGGGGGGGGGGGGGGGGGGGGGGGCGCGGGGGGGGGGGCGGGGGG
>CAXUIE010000248.1:3482-5470 GCA_964250825.1 uncultured Acidisphaera sp.
TGATTGAGGGAGGCACGGCACCGTCGGTTTTGCCCGGCTACGGGCTGCTGACCTGCGGGCTATTTTCCGCATCCGGCTCAATCTAAGCGGGAAGCGAGGAGCGGCCCGGGATGTCTGCCGTATCATGGAAGAGGCCGACGATGGGCGGCAGTCCGCGTATCACCCGAACACGGCCCCGGTAGACCACTACTCCCATTTTGAGGGTTGTTTCTTCATGTTCTCAGCGGGCAAGTCGTTGAGAAAGCGATCGAGGCGAGACGGTCGCCGGAACTCCCACCTGCCTTCTCGAGAGCTGCGATAAATACTTGGATTCGACTGGCCGTCGGATACTCTGGCAATGCCTGCTTCCTCCACCGCCCTCCCCACACTAAACCCACGAAACGCCCCACGCGCAACTTCGCGTCGGCCACTCTCGTTCAGTCCGCGCAATGACGCCGTCCGACCCACAAGTCCCCTGCCCCGAGGACGCCTTCCCCGCCGCGGGGCTCGACGCATTGCGCCGGGAAGGGCTGCTGCTCGCCCCCTTTCCGCGCCGCTGCGGCGGCCGCGGCTGGGGCGCGGCGCCCGCGGGGCCGCGCGGCCTCCGCGCCGGGCGCCGCCGCCTCGGGCGGGGCAGCCTGCCGCTCGGCCGCGTGTACGAGGGCCACGTCAACGCCGTCCGGCTCGTCGAACGCTACGGCCACGAACAACAAACGGAGCGGGCGGCGGCGGACGCAACCGCCGGGCACCTGTTCGCGATCTGGGACGCCGAGGCCCCCGACGCGCCGGTGCGCCTGGTCGACCAGCGGCTCGCGGGACGGAAAAACTTCGGCTCGGCCGCCGGGATCGCCACCCGCGCCCTCGTCACCGCCCGACAGCCAGACGGCGAGGCGCAACTCGTGCTCGTTGCGCTCGAACCCGGCCAAGGTTTCGACGGCCGCACGGTCGAGTTGCATGGCATGAATGGCGCGCACACTGGCGCGGTGCGATTCGACGGCATCGCCGCCCCATCCGACACCTGGATCGGCAAACCGGGAGACTATATGCGCCAGCCGGAAATCTCGCTCGGCGCGTGGCGCACGCTCGCCGTGCTGCTCGGCGGCCTGGACGCGCTCACGGACGCCCTGCGCCACGACCTCGTCACGCGCAAACGCGCCAGCGACCCGCACCAACAGGCCCGGTTCGGCCAAGTGCTGATCGCGCGCGAGACCGTCTCCCTGTGGCTCGGCCGCTGCGCTGTCCTGGCCGAAGCGGCCGGCGCCGGCGAGGACGCGGCCAACCACGTCAAGCTCGCCCGGATCGCCACGGAGGCCGCCGTGCTCGACGCGGTCCGCCTCGCCCAGCGCTCCACCGGGCTCGCGGGCTTCGTCAAGCCGCACCCGATCGAGCGGCTCGCCCGCGATCTTGCCACTTATCTCCGGCAACCCGCGCTCGACGAGGTGCTGGAGGAAGCCGGAGCTTATTTCATGCG
The DNA here is from genome assembly GCA_964250825.1 of uncultured Acidisphaera sp. GTDB lineage: Bacteria > Pseudomonadota > Alphaproteobacteria > Acetobacterales > Acetobacteraceae > CAVWQV01. The sequence goes on from CAXUIE010000248.1 coordinate 4,933, forward strand.
CAACGACGTGCCATGACGCGACGCGGCAGCATCCCGCCGGCCTGGTTCGAGGCGGAGTACGCCCGCGACCCCGACCCTTGGCGCTTCGCCACCAGCGAGTACGAGCGGGACAAATACGCCGACACCCTCGCCGCCCTCGGTGACCGCCGCTTCGCATCGGCGTTCGAGGTGGGCTGCTCGATCGGGGTGCTGACCGCCCAACTGGCCCCGCGCTGCGGCCGGCTGCTCGCGGTGGACGTGGCGGACGCGGCGCTGGCACGCGCGCGCCAGGCGTGCGCTGCGTGGCCGCACGCCCGCTTTGAGCGGCTGCGGGTTCCGGACCAATGGCCCGCCGACCGTTTCGACCTCATTCTGCTTTCCGAGGTGCTCTACTACCTCGAAGCCCCCGAGATCGACCGCGTTGCGCATTCGGCCTCGGCGACCTTGACCCCGGGCGGCGTTGCGCTGCTGGTCCACTGGACGGGGCCGTCCGACTATCCCTGCTCCGGCGACGAAGCCGCCGAGCGCTTCATCGCGGCCACCGCGCCGACGCTCACGC
>CAXUIE010000249.1:0-4529 GCA_964250825.1 uncultured Acidisphaera sp.
GGACTACAAGGCCAAGCGCCGCGTTATCGTGAAGTACGACGAGACCGGCGAGGAAACCGAGTACCTGATCCAGAAGGGCAAGCACGTCTCGGTCCAGGAAGGTGACTTCGTGCTGCGCGGCGACCCGCTGGTGGACGGGCCGCGCGTACCCCACGACATCCTCAAGGTGCTCGGCGTGGAAGCGTTGTCGGATTACCTCGTCAATGAGATCCAGGACGTCTACCGGCTGCAGGGCGTCAAGATCAACGACAAGCACATCGAGGTGATCGTCCGGCAGATGCTGCAGAAGGTGGAGGTGCTCGATCCGGGCGATACCACCTTCCTCGCCGGCGAGCAGGTGGATCGGATGGAGTTCGAGGCGGTCAACGCCAAGTTGCCGCGCGACGACCGGCCGGCCTCGGCGATGCCGGTGCTGCAAGGCATCACCAAGGCGAGCCTGCAAACCCACAGCTTTATCAGCGCCGCGTCCTTCCAGGAAACCACGCGGGTGCTTACCGAGGCGGCGACGGCCGGCAAGGTGGATAGCCTGATGGGCCTCAAGGAGAACGTGATCGTTGGGCGCTTGATCCCGGCGGGCACGGGCAGCGTGATGAACCGGCTGCGCGCCATCGCGGCCGGCCGTGACCAGCGCAATCTGCGCACCGAGCAGGAGCAGCAGGCGGCGCTGACCGAGGTGAAGGCGGCGGAATAGATTCTCCGCCCCTTTCGCGATACCCCTCACGCCGGCCCTCTCCCTTTCACCGGGTTTTGGGATATCTTTTCGGGCGGGAGCGCGCGACATGGCGCAGGTCGTCGGCATCGACCACCTGGTGATACGGGTCAGCGACTACGGGAGATCCAAGGCCTTCTACGGCACGCTTTTCGCGTTCCTCGGCTTCGCGGTATCGGACGAACTTCCCGAGATGATCGGCTGGACCAACGGCAAGACCCGGTTCTGGATCAGTCAGGCGGACCACGAGGGCCGTCGGCGCAAGTACCGGATGGGCGACATCGGATTTCATCACTACGCATTCCAGCTTCGTAGCCGCAAGGACGTCGACTCCTTGCAGGCCTTCCTGCAAGCCAACGGTGTCACGATCGTCGATCCGGCAGGCGAGTATTACGACGACTACTACGCCGTGTTCTTTCTCGACCCCGACGGACTGAAGCTCGAAGGCATGAAATACGGCGAGCGGTCGCAAAGGCGCGCGCGGAAAAAACGGCTGGGCCGCGAGGCCTAGCGTAGCGCGCGTCCCCCGCGGGAGGCCGGCTTGCCGGTGAGGCCTTACCGCGTTATGTTCGGCCGAACACAACGAGGGAGCGCAACGCAATGGATGTTTCCGCATCGCATGGCCGCCTCAGCACGGCCGGCAAGGATTTCATCGCGCGTCGGCACAAGCTGCTGATTGATGGGCAATGGGTGGATGCGTCGTCCGGCAAGACGTTCGCCGTGTTTGATCCGTCCAACGGGCAGCAGATCGCGCAGGTGGCCGAGGGTACCGCGGCCGATGTCGACGAGGCCGTCAAGGCCGCGCGGCGCGCCTTCGAGGACGGGCCCTGGGCCAGGATGAAGCCGACCGAGCGCGGCAAGCTGGTTTGGAAGCTGGGTGATGTGCTGGAAGCGCACGCCGACGAGCTCGCCGAGCTGGAAGCGCTCGACAATGGCAAGCCGATCCGCGACGCGCGCGCCGTCGACATCCCGTTCGGCTGCGAGCTGTTGCGCTACATGGGCGGCTGGTCGACCAAGATCACCGGGCAAAGCATCCCGATTTCGGCACCGGGCGACTGGCACGCCTATTCGATCCGCGAGCCGGTCGGCGTCGTGGGCCAGGTCATCCCGTGGAACTTCCCGCTGCTGATGGCCGTGTGGAAGATCGCCCCCGCGCTCGCGGCTGGCTGCACCATCGTGCTCAAGCCGGCCGAGCAGACGCCGCTTTCGGCGATCCGTCTGGGCGAGCTCGCGCAAGAAGCGGGCTTGCCGCCCGGCGTGCTCAACATCGTCACTGGCGATGGGAGCGCCGGGGCCGCGATCGCCGCGCACCCGGACGTGGACAAGGTGGCGTTCACCGGCTCAACGGAGGTCGGTAAGCTGATCGTGCAAGCGGCGGCCGGCAATCTCAAGAAAGTGTCGCTCGAACTGGGGGCGGCCAAGCTGAAGATCGGCCCGGGCCTCGATCCGGAATCGCGCATCGGCCCGCTGGTGTCCGACGAGCAGTTCCGGCGGGTCACCGGATATCTCGACAGCGGCCGCCAGCAGGGGGCGGAGGTCGTTACCGGCGGCAAGCGGCACGGCAACGAGGGCTACTTCGTCGAGCCCACCGTGCTGGCGAAGACAACGCCCGAGATGAAGGTGGTGCAGGAGGAGATCTTCGGCCCGGTCGTGTGCGCCATGCCGTACAACGACGACGACCTCGACCGGATCGCCAAGCAGGGCAACGCGACCGAGTACGGCCTCGCGGCCTCCATCTGGACCCGCGACATCGGCATCGCGCACAAGCTCGCGCGCAAGCTGAAAGCCGGTTCGGTGTGGATCAACGTTCACAACTTCAACGACGTGGCATTGCCGTTCGGCGGCTACAAGCAGTCCGGCTGGGGCCGCGAGATGGGCTACGAGGCGATCGAGCTGTACACGGAAACGAAGGCCGTCGCGGCGCTGCTTTAGTGTCGTCTGTTCGTTTCCTGTCATCCCCGCGCAAGCGGGGATCCAGCGCGACGTGACGGATTGCGGTGCGCATGGGCCTGGATGCCCTCTTCGGGCATGACAGCCATGGGTGCCGTTGACTGATCGAATGCAGGAGGTTGCATGACAGCGGAAGTTCTGACGACCCGCCATCCTTTCTTGACCGGCAAGCCGAAGCGGATGCTGATCGACGGCAAGTGGGTGGAAGCCGCGTCCGGCAAGACGTTCGAGACGCTCAATCCCTCGACGGGCGAAGTGCTCGCCGCCGTCCCGGAAGGTGACAGCGAGGACATCGATCGCGCGGTTCGCGCGGCGCGGGCCGCGTTCAATGGGCCGTGGAGCAAGTTTAAGCCGTTCGAGCGGCAGAACCTGCTGCTCAAGCTCGCCGAGCTTGTCGAGCAGCACTTCGACGAACTGGCGTCGCTCGACACGCTCGACATGGGCGCGCCGATCAGCCGCACGAAGGCCGGTCGGCTGCGGGCGCTCGGCATGTTGCGCTACTACGCCGGCCAGGCGGTTTCCATTCAAGGCGAAACGATCGAGAACTCGCTCCCGGGCGAGTACGTGTCGTTCACCCTCAAGGAGCCGGTCGGCGTCGTCGGCGCGATCATCCCGTGGAACGGGCCGCTCACCGCGACGATCTGGAAGATCGGTCCGGCGCTGGCCACCGGCTGCACGGTGGTGCTGAAGCCGGCCGAGGAGGCGCCGCTCACGCCACTGCGGCTGGGCGAGCTGTGCCAGGAAGCGGGCGTCCCTCCGGGCGTGGTCAACATCGTGCCCGGTTATGGCGAGACCGCGGGGGCGGCGCTCGCGCGGCATCCCGACGTCGACAAGGTGGCGTTCACCGGCTCGCACCTCACGGGCCAGAAAATCATCGAAGCGTCGGCCGGCAATCTCAAGCGCGTGTCGCTGGAGCTCGGCGGCAAGTCGCCGGACGTGGTGTTCGCGGACGCCGATCTCGACGCGGCGGTGCCGGGGGCGGGAATGGCGGTGTTCGCCAACTCGGGCCAGATCTGCAGCGCGGGCACGCGGCTGTTCGTCGAGCGCAAGATCTATGAGGAGTTCACCGCCCGCGTCGCCGAGTACAGCAAGACGCTGCGGGTGGGCGATAGCCGCGATCCCCAAACGCAGGTCGGCCCGCTGGTGTCCCCCGAGCAGCTCGATCGCGTGACGGGATATCTCGCGATCGGCCGCCAGGAAGGCGCGCGGCCGCTGTCCGGTGGCGAGCGGCTGACCGAGGGCGACATGGCGAAGGGCTTTTTCGTGCCGCCGACCGTGTTCGCCGACGTCAAGGATGACATGCGGATCGCGCAGGAGGAGATTTTCGGCCCGGTGATTTCGGCGATCCCGTTCACCGACATCGACGAGGTGATCGGGCGCGCCAACAAGACCCCGTTCGGGCTTGGCAGCGGGCTTTGGACGCAGGACGTGAGCAAGGCGCACCGGCTGGCGCGCGGCATTCGGGCGGGCTCGGTGTGGATCAACTGCTACCAGGCGATGGACCCGGCGGTGCCGTTCGGCGGCTACAAGATGAGCGGCTACGGGCGCGAAAGCGGCAAGCAGCACGTCGAGGAGTACCTCAACGTCAAGGCGGTCTGGATCAAGACGGGCTGATCCGGAGCGCCATTCGACCAGACATCAACAAAAAGCAAGGGAGGAATCGACCATGGCAAAAATAAGCCTGACCCAAGCGCTTCACCGGGGCCGTTCACGCCGCACGTCTTCGGCGTTCAGGACCTGCATGGCGTTGGCGACCGCGGTGACAGTCGGCGGCGCCTCCCCGGCGCCGACCGAAGTGGCCTTTCCGGGTGATCACGTCTTCCCTGAAAGCCTAAGCTCCACAAAGGATGGCACGCTCTTTGTCGGCAGC
>CAXUIE010000249.1:4539-5425 GCA_964250825.1 uncultured Acidisphaera sp.
GAACCCTGGATCAAGCCGGGCGCGAACAACAGCCGCTCGACCTTCGGCGTGCTCGCTGACGAGGCGTCCAACACGCTCCTGGTCTGCTCGAATGACACCTCCGGTTTCGGCGTTCCTGGCCCCGGCACGGCCAAGGGCAGCGCGCTGAAGGCGTTCGACCTCGCGACCGGGGAGGCCAAAGGCAGCACGCCGCTTCCCGGCAGCCCGACACTGTGCAACGACATCGCGCTTGGGCCGGACGGCTCCACATACGTGACCGATTCATTCAACCCGCATATCCTGCGCCTGAAGCCCGGCGGGAGCGAGTTCGAGGTCTGGGCCAGCGATCCAAGGTTCACCCCGCCCAAGGAGGGCGCCGGCCTCGATGGCGTCGCGATCGGCACTGATGGCGCCCTCTACGTCAACACGTTCACGCCCGGAGGCTTGTTCAAGGTCGCTGTGGCGGACGGCCGGGCGGGCGAGGTGACGACACTGCAAACCTCGCGCAAGCTCACCCTGCCGGACAGCCTTCGCACGTATGGCGCCAACACCTTCCTGATGATCGAGGGCGGAGGAAGCCTCGACCTGGTGACGGTCAACGGCGGAACGGCCCAGATCAGCACGATCAAGGACGGCTTCGCTGGGCCGGTCTCGGTGACGCAAGTGGGCGGCACTGCCTGGGTCGCCGAAGGACAGCTCGACCACCTGCTTGACCCCGAGATGAAGAAGCAGGCGCCGAAGCTTCCCTTCCGTCTTTACGCGGTCCCGCTGCCGCCGCAGTAGCCGGGCACCGTGGCCGGCTGTTACTGCCTACTCACGATCGACTGCAGTTCGGCCGGCGCCTGTCCGTAGTCGGCGGCGCTGGCCACCGGCGGGCTGATCGGGGTCGGGCCAAGGGACGCCTGCA
>CAXUIE010000250.1:0-4983 GCA_964250825.1 uncultured Acidisphaera sp.
GCCCGCGCCGGTGGCCCCGACGCTGGCGCGGAGGAGGCGCGCCCTGGCGATCGCCTCGCGCCAACGGCGTTCTAGTCTAGCCGGCTATGTCGCGGCAAAGCCCCGGCAATGGATCGGCTATCCCTCGGTGGGCAGGATGGAGTGCCTGCCCACCGCCCATTCGGCGCCAGTCAGGTCACCGGCAAGGCGGAGTCCGTCGCGCTTGTGCTGCGCGCGGGTGGTTGCGGTCCACATCAGGCTGGGCGCGCGAACGTCGCCAAGCGCCGGGGCATGGCGAGCGCTCGCGTCGCGGCTCGGCTACAAACAATCAACCCAAACGCTCGATCAGCGCCCGCGCCGCCGCCGGATTGCGGTGCTTGGCGCCCGAGATCACGTAGACGAAGCAATCCCGCCGCTCCGCCCAGCCGCCGATGCGCCCCGCCCAGGCCTCAAGCTCGGCCGCGCTGAAGCCCGCCTGCTCCTCGTCCACCGTCCCTTTCAGCCGGGCGTATACGAACGGGGCCGTATCGGCGGGCTCGGTGTCCGCCCCCAGTCCGAGCAACACGCGCGCGACCCCGTGCGAGCGCAGCAGGCCGAGGCACGCTTCCGAACCAAAGCTTTCATGCGCCGCCTCGATCGCGTGCCGCAGCGCGATGCCGTCCCGGTCGCGCGGCAATGCCGTGAGAAACGGCCCGAGTTCGTCCGGATCGAACCGGCGGGTCGGCGGGAACTGCCAAGCAATCGGGCCGAGTTTCGCGCCGAGCGCGGTGATCCCCGAGCCGACGAACCGCTCGATCGCCGCCCCGGCCCGCTCGGCGTCGCGCGGTTGGGTCGCCGCGCGCGGCCCCTTCAGCGCGAAGATGAACCCGTCCGGCGTCGCGTCGTGCCAGGCCCGGAACGTCGCTTCGGTCTGCGTCCGGTAGAACGTGGCGTTCACCTCGAGGGAGGAGAGCTGCCGGCTGGCATAGGGGAGGAACTCGGCGGCGCGCAGGCCGGGCGGATAAAACGTTTCCCGCCAAGGCGCGAACACCCAGCCGCCGATGCCGATCCGGATGTCGCGCGTGGGCCTTATCTTCGGGGCCGGCCTTGGCATATTGTGCCCTTCAATGCCTGTCGCCACGAGGAAGCGGACACCATGAACAGCGCCTACCTGACCGGCCTCGACCGGAACCGGGCGAACTACGCGCCGCTGACCCCGATCAGCTTCCTGGAACGCGCCGCCGCCGTCTACCCCGACCGGCCCTCGGTCGTGCATGGCGAATGGCGCATGTCCTGGCGCGAAACCTACGCCCGCTGCCGGCGGCTCGCCTCGGCGCTGGCGCGGCGCGGGATTGGCAAGAACGACACGGTCGCGGTGATGGCGCCCAACATCCCCGCACTCTACGAGGCGCATTTCGGCGTGCCGATGTGCGGCGCGGTGCTCAACGCGCTCAACACCCGGCTGGACCCGGCGACGGTCGCGTTCATGCTGCGCCACGGCGGCGCGCGCGTGCTGTTCACCGACCGCGAGTATTCCGACGTGGTCGGCGCCGCGCTCGGAACGATGGACGAGCCGCCGCTGGTGATCGACATCGACGATCCCCTCGCACCCGGCGGGGCGCTGCTCGGCGAGAAGACCTACGAGGATTTCCTGGAGGAGGGCGATCCCGAACACGCCTGGGAGGGCCCGGCCGACGAGTGGGACGCGATTGCGCTCAACTACACGTCCGGCACGACGGGCGATCCCAAGGGTGTGGTGTACCACCATCGCGGCGCGTACCTGAACGCGGTGTCCAACATCGTGAACTGGGGCATCAAGCAGCACCCGGTGTATCTCTGGACGTTGCCGATGTTCCACTGCAACGGCTGGACCTTCCCGTGGACGATCGCCGAGCGCGCGGGCGTCAACGTGTGTGTTCGCAAGGTCGAGGCCGAAGCCTGCTGGGACGCGATCCGCCGAGAGAAGGTCACGCATATGTGCGGAGCGCCCATCGTGTACGCGACCCTCATCAACGCGCCGGCCGGCGTGCGGGACGGCGTCGACCACGTGATCGCGGGGCAGGTCGCCGGCGCGTCGCCGCCGGCGGCCTTGATCGAGGGGGCGGAGCAGGCCGGCATCGAGCTCACCCATGTTTACGGCCTGACCGAGGTGTACGGACCGGCATCGGTGTGCGCCAAGCACGCCGAATGGGCGAGCCTGCCGATCGAGCAGCGCGCCGACCTCAACAGCCGCCAGGGCGTGCGCGTGCCGATGCAGGATGCGATGACCGTGCTCGATCCGGACACGATGCAGCCCGTGCCGCCGGATGGCGAGACGATGGGCGAGATCATGTTCCGCGGCAACATCACCATGAAAGGCTATCTCAAGAACGCCAGGGCGACCGAGGCGTCGTTCGCCGGCGGCTGGTTCCACACCGGCGACCTCGCGGTGATGTATCCGGATGGCTATGCCAAGATCCGCGACCGCTCCAAGGACATCATCATCAGCGGTGGCGAGAACATCTCCTCGATCGAGGTGGAGGAGGCGCTATACTGGCATCCGGCGGTGATGAGCGCCGCCGTGGTGGCCCAGCCGGACGCGAAGTGGGGCGAAACCCCGTGCGCCTTCATCGAACTCAAGCCCGGCATGACCGCAACGGCCGACGAGTTGCGCGATTTCTGCCGCGAGCACATGGCGCGCTACAAGGTTCCACGCTCCTTCGTGTTCCGCGCGATACCGAAGACCTCGACCGGCAAGATTCAGAAGTTCGCGCTGCGCGAGGCGGCGAGGCAGCTGGCCGAGACGGCTTGAGAACGAGGCTCCGATGACCTACGCCGCGCCGCTGCGCGACATCCGTTTCGTCCTGCACGAAATGATCGGGCTCGATCGCGCGCCGTCGCGCTTTGGCGGCGACGCGGTGACACCCGAGCTGGCCGACGCGATCCTGGGCGAGGCGGCGCGTTTCGCCGCCGACGTGCTGGCTCCGCTCAACCAGCCGGGCGACAAGCAGGGCTCGCGGTGGCACGGCGGCGCGGTTGCCACGCCGGAGGGCTTCCGTGAGGCCTACGCGCAGTTCGTCGCCGGCGGCTGGGGCGCGCTCGCCTCCGACCCCGCGCATGGCGGCCAGGGCCTGCCCATGCTGGTCGCGACGGCCGTGGAGGAGATGTGGGACGCGGCCAACGTGTCGTTCTCGCTTTGCCCGCTGCTGACCCGAGGAGCGATCGAAGCGCTGGCGCTGTGTGGCACGCCGCAGCAAAAGGCGCTGTACCTGCCGAAGATGGTCGCCGGCGCCTGGACCGGCACCATGAACCTGACCGAGCCGCAGGCCGGGTCGGACCTGTCGGCCGTGCGCACCCGGGCGAGGCCGGAAGGCGACCACTACCGCGTCAAGGGCCAGAAGATCTACATCACCTGGGGCGAGCACGATCTCGCGGAAAACATCATCCATCTGGTGCTTGCTCGCCTGCCCGACGCGCCAGACGGCGTTAAAGGCATCTCGCTGTTCGTGGTGCCAAAATTCCTCCCCAACGCGGACGGCAGCCTCGGCGCGCGCAACGACGTCCGATGCGTGTCGATCGAGCACAAGCTCGGCATCCACGCGAGCCCGACAGCGGTGCTGGCGTTCGGCGACAACGAAGGCGCGGTGGGCTATCTGGTGGGCGAGGCCAATCGCGGGCTCGAATACATGTTCGTGATGATGAACCTCGCCCGCTTCGGCGTCGGCCTGGAGGGGGTGGCACTCAGCGAGCGCGCGCTCCAAGGGGCAGTCGCATACGCAACCACCCGGGTGCAGGGCACGGAAGCCGGCGTTCGCGGCGGCGATCGAGTGCCGATCATCCGCCATCCAGACGTGCGGCGGATGCTCATGAGCATGAAGGCGCGAACCGAGGCGATGCGCGCGCTCGCCTATTTGGTGGCCGCCAAGCTGGACGAGGCCGCCGCCGGCAACGCATCCGCGCAGGCCATCGTCGACCTGCTAATCCCGGTGCTGAAGGGCTGGTGCACCGAGAACGCCGTCGAGATCGCCTCCATCGGCGTGCAGGTGCATGGAGGGATGGGCTTCGTCGAGGAAACCGGCGTCGCGCAGCACCTGCGCGCCGCGCGGGTCCCGCCGGTCGTTCCCGCCTTCCGCCTGCCGCGCGGCATCGAGCAGCAAATCCCGGCCCAGCTTTTTCGTGAACTCGATCTTGTACTGGTTCTGCGTCGTGCCGCCCGCGATGAAGTCCTTCGCCGCCTTCACGTTGCGATAGGAAACCTGAACCTGTTCGTCAGGGGAAAGATGGTAGGTGAGCCAGGCTTGGCCGCCCTTGTCCTCGCGCCCGATCGGGTCTGAAAACAGAAAACCTTTGTTGGTCACACCCTGCTGTGCAACCGCTTCATAGTACAAAAACTGGCCCAGGTGCGAGCGGCCTGTCGCTGGATCGGTCGAAGCGGCCTCCACGCGGAAATCCAGCTTGGGCAGCTTCGGAACATGCGAGAGATAGATGCCCGGCCGGATCGCGGCGCGGCGCGGCGCGGAGATGGGCAGGATGTCGTCGTGCGCGAACGAGTCGGTGTACAGGGTGAGCCAGTCGCGCACAAACGGCAGCCGGTACGAAAAGTCGAACGCACTGAATCGAGCTCCGGGATCGCGCGGAGAAAACTTGGTCGGGAAATCCGTCGCGCTGGTCGAGAAAAACGACCGCAGAAACGTGTGCAGCGTCACCGGCTCATGCCCGCGGCCGCCCCAAATAACCGTCCGCTCAAAGCCGAGCTCCAGGTTCTTTGTCGGGTGAATGCTGATCTTCTCGGCATGAACGAAAGGTTTGTTGACCGCGGTGTGCCCCTGGAGCGAGCCGATCGTAAAGTCGTAGCGGAGGGGGCCGAACAAGCGCTGGAAACCGGGGATGGATAGCGGCTCGACACGGTTGATCTCGAACGCATAGAAGTTGTCGGCGTTGTTGCTGAGGCCGAACGCTCCGCCCTGGCCCGGACCCCACCAATGGTCGGTTTTGCCAAACGAGACCTCGTGATTGAGCAAATGGTACGAGGCGGTTGCTTCCAAC
>CAXUIE010000250.1:5003-5345 GCA_964250825.1 uncultured Acidisphaera sp.
AGGAACGCCCCCAGCAGCGGCGTGTAGCCCTGCGCGGCCGGCGCGTGCTGGTACTCGCCCCGCACTTGGAGGGTGAAGCGCCCGGCCTCGAACCGGCCGCTCACGCCCGACACATTGTTGATGCCGGCCTGGTACGGACGCCCATAGTCGTTGTAGATCGTCTGACCCAGGTGGTAGCTGTCGTTCACGGGCGTGTCCGTGATGCCGAGAAACCGCGTGTACACCGTATCGAGTTCGCCGTGGATGCCGCCGAAGGTTTGATCCTCGGCCAGCTTGCGCTCGACCGCGAGATAAATCTCCTGCGCTTCTTCCGCTCCGGTACCGCGCGCGCCTTCCACGGCG
>CAXUIE010000251.1:0-5343 GCA_964250825.1 uncultured Acidisphaera sp.
CTGGCTGTGCTGGCGCTGGTCGTGGGCGCCGCCTGCATCTATTCGGGTGTGCTCAACGTCGCGGCGGACGATCCACACTCCGCCTTGATGTATTCCATCATGGAGACGGCGCGCGTGCGGTCCATCAAGGCGCATGCGAGCGGGATACGCGTGCCCGAGGGGTATGACAGCGAGGCGAACGCTACGGCCGCCGTCAGCCACTTCGCTGAGCACTGCGCCCCGTGTCACGGCGCTCCGGGGAGCAAGCCTTCGGAAGTCGCCCAAGGCATGTACCCGCGACCGCCCGACCTGACCCATGTGAGCCAGCGCTACGGCCCGGCGGAGCTGTTCTGGATTCTCAAGCATGGGATCAAGATGAGCGCCATGCCTTCGATGGCCGACGACGGCGACCCGATGCTTTGGTCGACCGTTGCTTTTCTCGAGCAACTCCCCCGCGTGTCCGAGGACGACTACAACGAGCTCTTGATGAAGTCGAAGGCGGAGAACGGTGGACACGGCATGGACATGCAGGACGCCGGATCCGACCGGCCGAAGAAGCCCTGAAAGGCGCCAAGCCATTGGCGACAAAGGAGCCAGCCACTTTCAACAAGGAAATTGAGATGGCCACCACGTTTCAAACGGTAGCAGCGGCCTTCCTGAGTGCGTTCGCGGCGATGCCGGCCTACGCGCAGTCGGGCGGATCGCAGACGCTTCCCGGCCACGCGATGGTGGCATGGACATGCAGTCGATGATGAAACAATGCACGCAAATGCGCCGTCGGATGCAATCGGGCGCGCGAATGTCGCCCGACATGCGTTCCATGATGCAGCAATGCGACCAGATGAGCACGCAGATGAACGGTGGCGGCACGGACGCGCCCCGCACCCGCACCCGGTGAGCGGCGCGACGCCGAGTCGAAGGGATCAACGCAGATGAGCGATCAGCACGGGGTTCGCGTCAGGTCGTCCCCCGTCTTGAGCAGGCGTCGCTTCGTGCAGGGTGTTGCGGCGGCAGGCTCGCTTGCCGCGGCCGGGGCGGTGTTGCGGCCGGCGCGCGGGATCGCGGCGCCAGGACTGGTTCCAACGCTCGCCGGCACTTCCTTCAACCTCGCCATCGACCGCATGCCGGTCAACTTCACCGGCCGCCAGGCGGTCGCGACCGGCATCAACGGCTCGGTCCCGGGGCCGGTGCTGCGCTGGCGGCAAGGCGACACCGTCACCCTCAACGTGAGCAACCGGCTGCGCGAGCCGACGTCCATCCATTGGCACGGCATCCGCTCGCCGGCCAACATGGACGGCGTACCGGGACTGAGCTTCCGGGGCATCGCCCCGGGGGAGACGTTCACCTACCGCATCCCGCTGATCCAGAGCGGCACCTACTGGTACCACAGCCACTCCGGGTTCCAGGAGCAGACCGGCCTCTACGGCTCCATCGTCATCGAGCCGAAGGCCGGCTACCCGGTCGCCTTCGACCGCGACTACATGGTCGTGCTCTCCGACTGGAGTGACGACGATCCTGACCAGATCGTCTCCAACCTCAAGTTCCAGAGTGACTACTACAACTTCCACCAGCGCACGGCGGGCACGTTCTTCGAGGACACGCGCAAGCACGGTCTCGCCGCGACCGTCGCGGACCGGCTCGAATGGGGTCGGATGCGCATGTCGCCGACCGACATCGCCGACGTGACCGGGCACACCTACACCTACCTGTGCAACGGCCAGCCGCCGGCGTCCAACTGGACGGGCCTGTTCCGGCCCGGCGAGCGCGTGCGCCTGCGGCTCATCAACGCCTCGTCCATGACATTCTTCGACGTGCGCGTGCCGGGACTGACGATGACTGTCGTCGAGGCGGACGGCAACAGCGTGGTGCCGGTCGGCGTGGACGAACTGCGCATCGGTGTTGCCGAAACCTACGACGTGATCGTGCAGCCGAGGGACGACCGCGCCTACAGCATCTTCGCGCAATCGGAGGACCGCACCGGTTACGCGCGCGGCACGCTCGCGACGCGAGCTGGGATGGCCGGGCCGATCCCGCCCATGGACCCACGACCGATCCGCACCATGACCGACATGGGCATGGGCAACATGGACATGAGCGGCAAGGCAAGCATGAGCACGGGAACCAACTCGTCGCGCTTCGCGTCCGACCATCCCGGCGGAGCCGGCGACAGCGCGCCCCGCCAGCCCACGATGCCGATGAAGCCAGTGAACGGCGGCTCGATGGAGATGGGACCGGAAGGTATGCCGGGCATGATGGGCACCGAGGCCCAGGCCTCGCGCCCGGCACCCGCGCGACCTTCGCGCCCCGGAAAGGCGGTCGGTCATGCCGCCACGACGAAGGCCAGTGAGACCGCAATGGACGGCATGGGCATGAGCGCCGATAGCTCAATGCCGGGCATGAACATGGGCAAGTCCGGTGGTGGATCGAGGCCAGCTATGGATATGGGCGGCGGCTCGATGCCGGGGACGAACATGGGTTCGAGCGGGTCGATGGGCGGGATGAAGATGCAGCTCGACCCGATCGCCAAGCGCATGCAGGGCGCCGTGGGCGTCGACAACGTGGCCATGACGCCGACGGAGCGCCTGAACGAGGCGGGAGACGGGCTCGACGGCAATGGCCGTCGCGTCCTCACCTACGCCGATCTGCGCGCGTTGCAGCCGGGCGACGACCCGCGCCCGCCGTCGCGCGAGATCGTGCTGCACCTTTCGGGCAACATGCAGCGCTATATCTGGGGCTTCGACGGAAAGAAGTTCTCCGAGGCCGAGCCGATCCGCCTCAAGCTGAACGAGCGCGTCCGCTTCGTGCTGATCAACGACACAATGATGGAACATCCGATTCACCTGCACGGGCTGTGGAGCGAGCTCGACAACGGCTACGGCAGGTATCGTCCTTACAAGCACACGATCATCGTAAAGCCTGGCGAGAAACTCAGCTATCTCGTCACCGCCGACGAGCCAGGCCAGTGGGCCTATCACTGTCACCTGCTTTATCACATGGAAATGGGCATGTTCCGGACGGTGATCGTCGCGTGAGCGGCGCTGCGCGGTTCGGCGCGGGTGTCTGCCTGGCGACTGCGGTCGCCGCCATTTCGACACCCTCCGCCCGCGCCCAGGGCCACGTTGATCCCGACCAGGTGCGGCTCGCGTCCGACATGAATGGAAGCGGGACGCAGCCTGTCATGGACGAGGCGATCTTCACGCACGTGCTGCTTGACCAGGCGGAAGATCGCTGGAACGGCCGCAATCACGAGTTCCGCTACGACGGGCAGGCATGGTCGGGCACGGATCGCGACAAGCTCTGGATCAAATCGGAGGGGACGGTCCTCAACACGGGCCGCTTCACGGATGCGCAGCACGAGTTCCTGTACGATCGGGCGATCACCTCGTATTTCGACCTGCAGGGCGGCGTGCGGGTGGATCTCGACTCGGGCGTGCAGCGCACCTGGGGGGCCTTTGGCGTCCAGGGCCTGTCACTCTACTTCTTCGACCTGGAGGCGACCGCCTATGTGAGCGATCGCGGCCGGTTCGCGGCGAGATTCCTGGGCTCCTACGACCTTCTGCTGACGCAGCGGCTGATCTTGCAGCCCGAGGTGGAACTCAACCTCTACAGCAAGTCGGACCCCGGTCGTGGCAGCGGATCGGGCTTCTCCGACATCGATACCGGCCTTCGGCTGCGCTATGAGATTACCCGCAAGTTCGCACCCTACATCGGGGTGGCGTACGCGGGCAGGTTCTTTCAAAGCGCCAATCTGGCCCAGCGCGAGGGCCAGCCGCCCAACGATCTCCGCTTCGCCTTCGGCGCGCGGATCTGGTTCTGAAGCGTGTAATCATCGATCGGGACTGCTTCAATCCACCTCGGGTGCCCTACCGGGCAGTTACCCTCCGGAGCGCCGATGCGGCATTGGGGACCGCCAACCTGCTAGTCATCGTCCGTTCAACTTTCCGGCCATAATGTGGGAAGCGCTCGCGACCGACGCGAAGGCTGCCCTCCGATGGAGTTCCGAGATGAGAAGGCATAAGCCCCGCCAATTGGTTCTGCATTGGATGCGTGCGCGGGGCTGCGAAGCGGCTTGAGCGGCGTCGCGGTTGCTATTCGCCATGACGCGGTCCCTTATTTTCGCCCTCGTTCGGGCCGGCGCGTTTGGCGCCGCGCTGGCCGGCTGCGCGGGCGACCGCGCGCAGCCATTGTTGCAGCGCCCTGTGCTCGCTTCCAGCGTCGGCGCCCTCGATCGCACACGGCCGGGCGCCTCGCCCATTCCCGCCGATCGGCCGCTCACGCTCGCGGATGTCGCCCTCCTCGCCATTCAGAACAGTCCCGACCTCCGCGCCGTCCGGGCGCAGAAAGGTGTCGCGCAAGCGCAGGTGATCCAGGCTGGATTGCTTCCGGACCCTGTGCTCTCCGGCAACTATGGGGTTTTCCTCGCCGGTCCCGGCGTCGCCAACGCCATCGGCGCCACGCTGACCGGCGACGTCAGCTCGCTCATCACCCTCTCCGCCCGACGCCGCGCCGCCCGGGAGGCCGCGCTTCAGGTGGATGCGAACGTGGTCTGGCAGGAATGGCAGACCATGGCCCAAGCGCAGACCCTGGCGATCGACCTCGTCGAGCAGGCGCGCCTGCTGCGCAGCCTGGAGCGGGCGCTCGACTTGTTGCGCCAGCGCGCCGCCACGTCGTCGCGCGCGGTGGCGCAGGGTAACGCGACCCTGCAGGTTCTGGCCCCCGACGTGAACGCGCTGACCAGCCTGCAAACCCAGTACGACGCCTCCGTCCTCGCGCAAGAGCAACGCTGGCAAAGCCTTGACGCGCTGCTCGGGCTCAAGCCCGGCGTGCGACCCTTGCTGGCGACCAAGCCGCGCGTGCCCGCTGTCAGCCGTGACGAGGCCGGACGCATGCTCGCCAACCTGCCGCAGCGTCGGCCGGACCTGATCGCGCTGCAGCTCGGCTATCTGGCGCAGGAGGCGAACCTGCGCGCGGCGGTTCTGGGCCAATATCCGGCCGTCACCTTTGGCCCCACCTACGGCATCGATCCAACCCGCCTCCAGACGCTCGGTCCCTCCATGTCGGTCACGCTGCCCCTGTTCAACCGCAACCGGGGCGCACTCGCGATCCAGCGCGCAACCCGCGAACAGCTCCGCGAGGAGTACATCGCGCGCCTGGCCACCGCCGCCGGCGGGGCGCGCGCGCTGCTCGACAATCTGGATCTGCTGGAACGGCAGCTCGCTGCCCACGATGGCTTGCCGGTCGCGGCGAATTTCCTCGAACTCGGCGCGCGCGCGCAGCACAAGCGAGCCGCGCCCGGTTTCGAACCCGGAGCGGATGCCCGACCGCCCGATGATGACGCCCCCCGTCGGGAAGTCGGGGCCGGGC
>CAXUIE010000252.1:0-5341 GCA_964250825.1 uncultured Acidisphaera sp.
GGATCGCCGCGGCGCCGACCAGCAGGCTGATGCGCATCCCGTACATGATGCCGGACAGCACGTCGCGACCCTGGTCGTCCGTGCCCAGGGGATAGGTCCAGTCCCCGTCCGCCAGGCCGACCGGCGGGCGCAAGCTGTCAAGCAGGTTGAGGCCCGCGAGGTCGAACGGATCCTGCGGGGCGATCAGCGGCGCCAGGACCGCGGCGCCGATGCAGAGCGCGACCACGAGAAGCGACGACAACGCGATGGGCGCGCGACCCAGCGCGTGGACGAAGTCGCTGTCAAGCGCTCGCGCCGCGACCCGCCTCATCGCGCGCCCCGCACGGCGCGATGCTCCAAGCGCAAGCGCGGGTCGACGGCGTAGTACAGCAGATCAACGATCAGATTGATGGCGACGAACAGGACGGCGATCAGCAACAGGTAGGCCGAAATGACCGGCACGTCCGCGACGGCGATCGACTGCACCAGCAGCAAGCCCATGCCGGGCCACTGGAACACCGTTTCGGTGACGATGGAAAACGCCACCACCATGCCGAACTGCAAACCCGCTATCGTCACCACCGGAACCAGCGTGTTGCGCAGTGCGTGCCCGAAGTTCACGGCTCGGTTCGTGAGCCCGCGTGCGCGGGCGAACTTGATGTAGTCAGTGCGCAGCACCTCGAGCATCTCCGCCCGCACCAGGCGCATGATCAAGGTCATCTGGAACAAGGCGAGGGTGACGGAGGGCAGCACCAGCGCCTTGCGGCCGGAGGTCGTCAGCAGGCCCGTGCTCCACCATCCGAGATGGACGACATCGCCGCGCCCGAAGCTCGGCAGCCACCGCAACGCGACGCTGAACACAAGGATGAGCAGGATGCCGAGCAGGAAGGTGGGCAGGGAAACGCCGATCAGGCTCAGCGCGAGGAGCAGCCGGGCGCTGAGCGCGGTGCGGCGGAGGCTGGTGTAGACGCCGGCGGGGATGCCGACCAGCAACGCCAACAGCGAGGCGGCCAGCGCCAGTTCCACGGTCGCGGGCAGCCGTTCAGCGATCACACCGGCCACTGGACGGGCAAGCCGATAGCTGATGCCGAAATCGCCGTGCATGGCCGCCCAAAGAAAGCGGGCGTATTGGTCGTAAAACGGCCGGTCGAGGCCGAGTTGGTGCGTGACGGCCGCGCGGTCAGCCGCGGTCGCGTTCTGCCCGAGCATGGTCGCCACCGGATCGCCCACGAAGGCGAACATGGCGAACGCGACGAGGCCGACCGCGAGCAGCACGGGGACGGCTTGAAGGGCGCGGGATAGGATGAGCGCAAGCATGGGTTGCGCACGCTTCTACGGCAGCCGCGTGCCCCCCGCCAAACGACGGGGGCGCTCGCGCCCCCAAATATTTTTCGAGGCGGGCGTGGCGTTTGTCGGCTCCGCTGCGGCCAGCCGGTTCGGCGGCGGCAGCGGCCGCGCCCACTCGTTGGCGAGGCTAAAGCCGACCCCGAGCAGGACGGGGCCGAGGAATATCCCGAGCAGCCCGAACGCGAGCGCCCCCCCGAGCACGCCGAGCACCGTGAGAAGGAACGGCAGCTTGGCCCCGCGCGCCAGGATCCAGGGCTGGATCACATGATAGGTGCCGGAAATCACCGCAACGCCATAGGCGAGCAGGAACACGCCATGCCCGGTGGCGCCGGCGCCGAGCAGCCAAATCCCCGCCGGCACCCAGATCAGGGGTGCGCCGATCGGCAGAACGGCGAGGAATCCCGCGACCGCGCCGAGCAGCACCGGCCGCGGCACGCCGGCGATCCAGAGACCGAACGCGGTCAGCACGCCCTGCACCAGCGCCGTTCCGAGGATGCTGTACACCGTGCCGCGGACGGTGGCGCCCGTCACCGCGATCAACCGCTCCGCGTGCGGCCCGGCGATCCGGTGGAGGATGCCACGCAGCCGGTCCGCGATCGGCTCGCCATACAGGTAGAAGAAGAACGCGATGAACAGCGCGAACAGGAACAACACCACGCCGTTGGCGATGCCGAGCAGCAAGCTCAGCCCTTCCTCGGCCAGCATGCCGAGGTAAGGGCGGAACGCGGCAACCATCACGCCGAGATCGGCCGACCAGCTATTCCACAGGCCGCCAATCGTAGGGCCGAACAGCGGGATCGCGAACACCCAACCCGGCGATTCCGGCAGCCCGGCGCGCAGCGCCGCTTCCACGATCGCGCGAAGATGAGCGACATCCGAAGCGCTGGTGGGCGCCGCGGCGGCAAGCGGCAGCACGATCACCACAGCGGTCAGGGTCACCATGATGACGGCCGCCCCGCCATGCCCGACACGCAACTTTCGCCGCACCCACTCGGCGACCGGCCATGTGGTGAACACCAGGATGCCAGCCCAAAGGATCGACGAGAAGAACGGATACAGGACCAGCACGCAGCCAACCGCGATGCCCCCGAGCAGCAGCCCCATCAGCACCCGCTCAGCCAACATCGAACAACGCATTCCTCCCATCACGCCGCGCGACTGCGTGCCTTGCCGCCGGCCGCTGGTCAAGACGAAGCCCCGACGCTAGACCTGCGCCCAGGTGGGGAGGAGGGATCGCGGATGCCGCGCTTGGCCGCCAACTTGTCCATGATGTTCAACGAGGCGCCGTTCCTCGACCGCTTCGCGCAGGCTCGCCAGGCCCGGTTCGACGCGGTCGAGTTTTTGTTCCCGTACGATTTCGCCCCGGCCGAGATCCGCCGCCGGCTGGACGACAACGGCCTGACGCTCGCCTTGTTCAACATGCCGCCCGGCGACTGGGCCGCGGGCGAGCGCGGCCTTGCGAGCCTGCCCGGCCGCACGCAGGAGTTCCGCGACGGGGTGGCCAAGGCGCTCGACTACGCGGGCGCGCTCGGGGCGAACCTGATCCATTGCATGGCCGGCATCGTGCCGCCCGGCGTCGCGCCGGTGACAGCCGCAAGCGTTTACGCGGCCAACCTCGCCTGGGCGGGCGAGCAAGCGCAAGCGGCCGGCGCGCGGCTCGTGATCGAGCCGATCAACCATCGCGACATGCCGGGCTACTTCCTCCACACGGAGGCGCAAGGGGCGGCGGTGGTCGAGGCGATCGGCCGCGACAGGCTCGGATTGCAGTTCGATGTCTACCATTGCCAGATCACCGAGGGCGACGTGACTCGGCGCATGGCCGAGCTGATGCCCGTGATCGCCCATATGCAGATCGCGGACGTGCCGGCGCGCAACGAGCCGGGGACGGGCGAGATCGGCTGGGATTACGTGTTTCGACGGATGGACGAACTCGGCTTCCGGGGTTGGGTCGGCTGCGAGTACCGTCCCGCCGCGGGGACCGTCGAAGGGCTGGGCTGGCGCGAGCGGTTCGGCGTGTGACCGCGCGGCGAAAGGGGTGGGCAGAATGAAAATCGGTTTCGTCGGGCTCGGCATCATGGGGCGCCCGATGGCGCTCAATCTCAAGAAGGCCGGACACGAGCTGTTGGTGCCCGAGCGCGCGAGCCTCGCCGATGACGTCCGGGCCGCCGCCACCGTGCTCTCCGATCCGCGCGCCGTCGCCGCGGGCGCAGAGGTCGTCATCCTCATGCTGCCCGACACACCAGACGTGGAGGCGGTGCTGTTCGGCGAGGCGGGCGTCGCCGGCAGTCTGTCCAAGGGTGCCTTGCTGATCGACATGTCCTCCGTCAGCCCGATCGCCACCAAGGCGTTCGCCCACAAGATCAACACGCTCGGCTGCGACTATCTTGACGCGCCGGTGTCTGGCGGCGAGGTGGGCGCCAGGGAGGCGACGCTCACGATCATGGTTGGCGGGCCGGCCGCGGCGTTCGAGCGCGCGCGACTGTTGTTCGAGGCGATGGGCAAGAACATCACGCATGTGGGCGAGGAGAGCGGCACGGGGCAAACCTGCAAGGTCGCCAATCAGATCATCGTCGCCCTGAACATCCAGGCGGTGTCGGAAGCCCTGGTTTTCGCCGCCAAGGCCGGCGCCGACCCGGCGAAGGTGCGGCGGGCCATCAGCGGCGGCTTCGCGGCGTCCCGGGTTCTCGAGCTGCACGCCGAGCGGATGCTGAAAGGCGACTTCGACCCTGGGTTCCGCATCCGGCTGCACCAGAAGGACCTCAACCTGGCGCTGTCCTCGGCGCGCGACCTTGGGGTGTCGCTGCCCAACACCGCAGTCGCGCAGCAGATGTTCGCGTCCGTCGCGGCCCACGGCGGAGCCGACCTCGACCACTCGGCGCTGGTGAAGGCGATCGAGGGACTCGCTGGCGCCGAAATCTCCCGGACCTCCTAGGTCAGCGCCTTGGGCGGGCACTCGCCCGCCCCGGATTGCATAAAGCTCCGTACTGGCCATAAGGTCGCCTCAGGATCGATTCTGAGACACGCGAGTCGGGGCTGGGATTGCGCGGGTTGGTTGAGAGGGCTGTTCGGCAATGATGCGATTCACCGAAATAGGCCAGCAGTTGCGGGCCTATCGGCTCGAATCAGGGCTGCGGGCCGAGGAGATCGCCGCACGGCTCGGCGTCTCACGAGCCGCGCTTTACCGCTATGAAAAAGGCGAGGTGATCAAGCTCGACACAATCAAACGACTCGCCGAACTTCTGAAGATCTCGCCCTTGTCGCTGCTCGGCATCGGGGTCGAATACTACAACCGCCCCGTGGGATTTTTCGAGCGCCTTCGCCAACTCGAGGAAACCGCCGACCAGATCCTGCAAGTCGCCGGCCCGATCTGCTATCTCATAACATCCGAGGCTTACGACGCGGCGCTCGCGGAGGCCTTCGAGGAAGCGGCGGAACAGTCGGGGGGTGAGCGGACGGCGATGCGAGCCGCCGCTGAGCAGGTCATGGGCCTCCTGTCGGCCCGCAAGAAGGTTTATTCCTTGCGGCGCCCGAGCATCATCGCGATTATTTCGGTGAACGCGGTGGAGCGGTTCCTTCTCACCGGCGTGAACGGCTCGATGGGCGGCTCCGAGCGGGTCCGCCGCATCTGCCGCCAAGTGGCCGCGACGGAGGTGGAAAACATCGCGGCGCTGATGGAGGCCGAGCCGATGGGGCTGCAGTTCGGCCTGCTCGCCGGGGCCGAGCCGAGTTCCGCCTTCCAGATCCTCCGCGCGCGAGACCGGGCGAGCCTCGCCATCAACCCGTTCCGCACCGACACCCATCCGAGCGGGCAGACCGGGGTTGCCATGATCACCGGCGCCGACGAGGCGATCGCGGCGCACCAGCGCGTCGCCGAGACGAGCTGGCGCGAGGCGATCAAGGGGCCGGCGGGGGCCGCGCGCTTGCGCGAGTTGCTGGCCGCGACGCCGAACTGACCGGAGCCCGGCCGTCCTTTGCCCGTCGAGCCGCCCGTCTTATGGTGGGCGCGATGAAACGG
>CAXUIE010000253.1:0-647 GCA_964250825.1 uncultured Acidisphaera sp.
GTGCTGTTGATCGACCTCGACCCGCAGGGCAATGCTTCGACCGGGCTCGGTGTTGGGCGCAACGAGCGCGCGGTGTCGTCCTATGAGGTGCTGATCGGGCGAGCGTCGGTCGGCGCGGCGGCGGCGCCCGCGATGAGCGCCGCGGCGACCGGCACCGGGGCGATCAGCAGCACGAACCCACCCACCACCAACGCAGTGACGGCGACCCCCACGGTCGCCAGCGCGAAGGCGGGCCAGAACGCGAGCCGCAGGGTCGGCAGGCGTGTCTTTACGCCGCCTTCAAACAAGATGATCGCCAGCGCGATGCTTCCGATCAGGTAAGCCGCGTAGAAATCGTCGAACTGAATCCCAAGCCCGTCCTCGCCCACCAGCATCCCCAGCACGAGGAATACCAGCAGGACGGGCGCGCCGAGCCAACGCGAGACGAGACCGGCCAGGATGCTAAGCAGGCCCAGAACACCGCCGGCGGCGATCAACTCGTGCGCCTTCTCTGTCAGCCCACGGCCGATCGCCAAAACTTCGGGGGAAGCATTCATGCCAGCGAAAGCGGCTCAGCAGCGGCGCGGGGCGCCCCCCCCCCCCCCCCCCCCCAGACCCCCCCCCCCCGCCCCCCGGAACGGCCGTGGGGGGTTGCCGCCTGGGGGGCG
>CAXUIE010000253.1:657-2276 GCA_964250825.1 uncultured Acidisphaera sp.
ATCTACCGCCCCCCCCCCCGGGCCCCGCCCGCGGGGGGGCGCCCCCCCCCGCGACCGCCCCCGTTCCCGCCGAACCGGCTCCCGCTGAACTGCCGTTGCTGGATCGCGCCTTGCTGTCGCGCAAAGCGATCCCGGTTGAGCTGCTGGAATCCGTGCCACCGGCGCCTGGGTCGCCCCGACACCGAACTGCCGCGACAGCCAAGGAAACACCTGGTAGTGTCTCAGTTTGAGGTGGCCGGGACGGATTGAGAGGCTTCGCCCTGTTCGATCAGCTTCACAATGTCGCTGACTTCCCAGAGGCGGTTGGTCAACCCCGCCGCCATCGCCGGGGTGACACGAAGCGTCTTGTGGATGCGGACGAAATTGTAGAACACGCAATGCAGGGCGACGGCATAGGCGTGGTTCTCGATCTTCTTCGAAAAGGCGTTCATCAAGCGCGTGAACCGACGCATGTGCATTCGCATGGTGAGGTTCTGGCGCTCGACATAGCTTGTGGAAACGTGCGCCGGGTCGGGCCGACCTTCGACACGACGTTGCTCGGTTCCAACGCACTCGCCTGGACTATAGCGCCCGATCGCGCCGACCGGCTCCCCATAGATTTTAACTAGCATGGCGTAATCGACGTTCGCGCCAAAAGCCTCCTCGACCGCATCAAGGTACGCTTTGTGACCGTCCGTTGTAAGCTGGACGCGGTTAGCTAGGCGCCCGGAAATGTCGGCGACAAATGCGTGCGCGTATTGCGCGTCACGACCGCCGACTAAGAACGAAACTATGAGCTTTGAGTCTGCATCGAGTGCGGTCCATGTCCAAGTGTCGCCAGATTGCACGGGCGCGCTCTTAGCCGCCGCGACATTTCGCTGCTTGGCGTATGTAAAAGACCAAATCTCGTCACACTGCACGCGACGCGACTTCACATTGCGGACCGCCTCGTCATGGAAGCGTTTGCAAGCCCTACCGGCGTCGATATGCAGCTTAGTCACCGTGTTTATGCTTGCACCAGTGATGCGCGTGACAGCGCGCAGGCTATTGCCCTCGCACAAAAGCGTCAGGATCATGGCGCGTTTGTCGGCGGGGAGCTTGTTCATGCCCCGCATGATATGAACCTTATTCTTGACCGTCAAGCAGAGAATGCACATTGGAGGGATTCCATCGGGAATCCCTCTGTGCTAACGACTTGCTGTCTGAGTGAAGCAAGGTTAGTGCGCCCGGAGGGTCTCGAACCCACGGCCTCACCGCTAGCAACGGCGCGCTCTATCCAGCTGAGCTACGGGCGCACTGGGGTTGCCCCCGACTTGCCACGCCACCGCTGCAAACGATGGCGTGACGGAATCGGGATTAGACCCTTCTACCGGGCGGGAACCACCACACCTCTCGCCTCCTTCCACGCGTTATGGCCTTGTGAGCCGCCCGCCGGTTGCGATTCCGGCGGGCGATGCTCCCTCTAGCCGCTTGCGTCCAACGCCGCAAGGTCGTATTTACGCCTGAGTCAAATAGGCGCGTTGGGAATGGACGGGTTTGAAAACTACACGCGGGCGAAGATAGCGTCACTTCGGGCAGAGGCGGACCAACTTGAGCGCCTATTGTCCGAGTTCGTGAACCAGCGCTCGTATAGGGGGACG
>CAXUIE010000253.1:2286-5267 GCA_964250825.1 uncultured Acidisphaera sp.
TTGTCAGACTCTACGTTTGAGGCCCCACGCCGCCGGGGATCGTCGGCCTTCGGAATGGTCGTGGAGGCCATTCGGGAGGCGGGGAAAGCTGGCTTAACGATCGATGAGATGATTGCGGCTGTGGCGGCAAAAGATCGGTCGATCGAGCGCGGCACTCTCCGATCGCAACTCTATAATGAAAAGCTGAAAGGGCGATTGGTCCAGATAGAGACGGGACGATATGCCGTTCCGTCACCCGCGCCTTCGTCCGACTTAGCTGCCTGATTTCCCTATCCAGCGTTTCGCTGCGGCCTTTTGCGCAATCTCTTTGCGCCTTTCAGGCGTAAGCACATCAGCCCTCGCCTTACCGCCTTTCAATCCCCCCTCGCGGCCAAGCTCGCCCATTGGCGTTGTGGACGGCGCGGAATCGCTAGCCTCCCCCGTTGCCAAATCCACGATTAGCCGAGCAAGCTGGTTTGGATCACGGGGGCGCTTAGGATGCTTGGCCAATGCCGGTCACTCCTCGTTCACGGGACCGTACAGCCACGGAGCCAGCATTGCCTTGGCGCGGTTTAGCTGTTCGTCAATGTAGGTGTCGGCAGCCCCTTTGTCGCGTAAGTAACCGACAATCTGCTCGGCAGTGTCAGCCCATACCACCTCTTCCTTGCGAAGCTTGGTAAGCCAAGCGAACCCTCTCTCTTGGTCTAGCGGATGAACTGCGAAAAAGAGGTCTTGCTCGCCAAAGCAACCGGGTAGTTCAGGATGGTATGCCATCCCCTCAGTATGACAGATCGACGGGTGCGTTAGCGCCCCTCTCACGGAACCGTGAGATACTCTTAGAGGTCAAACTGAGACACCACCAAACACCTCGCCGGCTGGCGGCGGAGCCGCTCTGCGTGGATTTTGGCGGGTTGATCGGCTGCCATCCATTGTTCCAGATCGACCGCTGCTCGTGTGCTGATACACATGGCCGTTATGGCCTGCGTAGACGTCGTCTCCCGGGCCTTCCACCACGCCGGCATTGCCCCGCGCTCCATGCACGCCGGCGCCCTCGGCGCCCGTGCTCGACTGGAACCCGCCGACTGAACCTCGGTTGTTGCTCGCGCTCGCCGTGTTCACGGTAGCGTTCGGACCCGGTACGACGCTCGATCCCCAACGTCCGTAGGGGTTGGCGTTCTGCGTCGTGCTGCTGGAGGTGCCGTAGCGCGGATTGCGGAAGTTGGCCCGATGGCGCGCAGCCAGCCCACGGACTGCCCCGCTTGGATGCTCCCTTGCTCAACCACGTCAACCTTAGTTTATCACAAGAACGAGCGGCCGCGCTGATCGGTCGAGTGCGACGTCTGGGATCAGGAGCATGGGCTGCCGCTGATCCGCCGGGATGCGCACACGGACGAAATTGCCCGCCAGGAACGCCCGGTCGGGATTGGCGAGCACACGCCGCACCGCGAGCGTTCCGGTCGTCGGATCGACCCGCAGCCCAACGTAATCCAGCGTTCCTTGATGCGGGAACCCGTTCTCGTTCGGCAGGCCGACCTCGACGAGTACTTTAGGCAGGTCGCGAACGGTCAGCCCGCGACCCGCGAGGCCGGCTCTGATCAGCGCGACATCCTGTTCGCTCGGCGTGAAGTTCACGTAGATCGGGTCGAGCTGGACGATCTCCACGAGCTTGTCGGACTCGTGGCCCCGACCAGCTCGCCGGCCGAGAGGAGATGGGCGGTGATCACGCCGTCGAACGGGGCCGTGACGCGCGTGTAGCCGAGATTGATGGCGGCAAGCGTCACGCCCGCCTGCTCATTGGCGACATTCGCGCGCAGTACGTCGCGGTTGGACCGTGCTTGATCGACGGACGATTGCGACGCGAAATCGCTTCGTCCGAGGCTGGATTGCTGACATGACGGCCGTTGCGATGGCTGTCACTGTGAGACGACGGCAACGACGGCAGGATCAGGCGCAGGCTGCCGCCGTTTCGCGCGATAAGGCGACATCTACCGGCCTGAACGTCACGGCTTCTCGGCATCAATTGTAATTAATAACCCATCGGAGGTCGGGCTTCCTTGCCTCGTCAACCTCCGCCGCCGATGCAGGTTGCGGCGTTGCGCGCGGTGCAGACGTCCAGGCCCGTGTAGGTCGGATCATGGGGAGCCGCCTTGCCGTCCTTGATGTCCTTCAGGAAGTACATGGCCTTGTAGCCCATATCGAACGGCCGCTGACCCACGTTGCCGGTGGCTAGGCCGTCCTTCAATAGCTCGATCTGCACCGGAAGCGTATCCGCGACCACCAAGGCGAGCTTGCCGGAGGCGATCTTGTCCTTGTACGGCGACACGACATTGCGATAGGCGTCAGGTAGGAATTCGGGGAAGCCACCGGTCGGCGCGAACGCGTCGAGGTTGGGCAGCTTGGTGAACGTGTCCTCCATCTGCTGGATAGCGCGCGAGAAATCGTCATCAGTGTACAACGGACATCCGGAGGCTTCGGTCCAGCCGTTCTGGCCCGTCAACCGGGTGCCAGGCGCGGCGGCGCTCTGCTTGTCGGAAAGCGTGTCGCGGATGCCCTGCATGCGTTCATTGTGGTTGGCGGCAGCCGCGCCGCCGGACTGGATGCAGATGACGCCGCCCTTCGGCTTGGCCCGCATCACCAGTTTGGCGAGGTTCACGCCGATGTCGTAGTTATGCGTGCCGACATACGCGACCCGCAGGCCCTTGTCCTTTTCCAGCAGGTCGGAGTCCCAGGTCAGCACCGGGATGTTCGCGGCCTTGGCGCCGGCGAGCGCGTTCGCCATGGCGGCCGCGTTAGCGGGAGACACCGCGATGCCGTCGACCCGCTTGCTGATCAGGTCCGCCACGATCTGCGCCTGCTCGTCCCCGCCGCCATGCTCGTTGGGGCCGATGTAGAGGCATCGAACCGCGCCGCTCAGCTCATCTTCGGCCTTGCGGCAGCCTGCAAGCGCCTGATCGAAGAACGGATTGTTGGTGTTCTTCGGCACGAGCGCGAAAGTATACTTC
>CAXUIE010000254.1:0-4112 GCA_964250825.1 uncultured Acidisphaera sp.
TCTCGACGCGCGCTCGCTGCTGGCGTCGCTGTCCGGCCAACCGCCGGCCGTCGCGGACGCGGCGGCCAAGGCCGTGCAGGCCATCGACTTCCGCTTGCAGCTATGGGGCTACGGGCAAAGCGTGTTCTACGGCCTCAGCCTCGGCTCCGTCCTGCTGCTGGCCGCCGCCGGCCTCGCCATCACCTTCGGGGTAATGGGCGTCATCAACATGGCGCACGGCGAGATGGTGATGCTCGGGGCCTACACCACGTTCGTGGTGCAGGAGTTGATTCGAGGCAACGCGCCCGGCCTGTTCGGCGCCAGCCTGTTCATCGCAATCCCGCTCGCCTTCATCGTCACCGGCCTAGTCGGGATCGTGATCGAGCGCGGCTTGATCCGCTTCCTGTACGGCCGCCCGCTCGAGACCCTGCTCGCGACCTGGGGCTTGTCATTGCTGATGCAGCAAGGCGTGCGCTCCATCTTCGGGCCGAGCAACCGAGAGGTCGGCACCCCCGCCTGGATGAGCGGGGCCGCGCAAGTGGGGCAGCTGACGATCACTTGGAACCGCCTCGTCATCATCATCTTCGCCGTGCTCGTGGTCGGCGCGCTGATGGCGGCGCTCCGCTACACGGCGCTCGGGCTCAGGATGCGCGCCGTCACGCAGAACCGGCGCATGGCGGCGGCGATGGGAATTCGCACGCCCTGGATCGACGCGCTGACCTTCGGCTTGGGCTCGGGCGTGGCCGGCATGGCGGGCGTGGCGCTTAGCCAGATCGACAACGTGAGCCCCAACCTCGGCCAGGGCTACATCATCGACAGCTTCATGGTGGTGGTGTTCGGCGGCGTCGGCAATCTGTGGGGCACGGTGGTCGCCGCGCTCACGCTCGGCATCGTCAACAAGTTCCTGGAACCCGTCGCGGGCGCGGTGCTGGGCAAGATCGTGGTGCTCGTGCTGCTGATCCTGTTCATCCAACGCAAGCCCCGCGGCATGTTCCCGCTCAAGGGGCGGGCAGTGGAAGCGTGAAGGGTAAGCCGTGAGCGCGCGCGCGGCCACGCTCACGTTGATACTCATCCTCGGCGGCGCATTACTCCTGGCCGGGCTTAACCTCGGCACCGCGCCCTCCTCCGCCCTGCACGTGCCGACCTACGCGATCTCGCTCGCCGGCAAGTACCTCAGCTACGCCATGCTCGCGCTCGCGGTGGACCTGGTATGGGGCTTCGCCGGCATCCTTTCGCTCGGACACGCCGCGTTCTTCGCGCTCGGCGGCTACGCGATGGGGATGTACCTCATGCGCCAGATCGGCGCGCGCGGCGTTTACGCGAACCCAAACCTGCCCGACTTCATGGTGTTCCTGAACTGGCACGCGCTGCCCTGGTACTGGCACGGCTTCAGCAGCTTCGCGTTCGCCGCCCTGATGGCCATGCTGGCGCCGGGCCTGCTGGCGCTGCTGTTCGGCTGGCTGGCGTTCCGCTCGCGCGTCACCGGCGTCTATCTGTCCATCATCACGCAAGCGCTCACCTACGCGCTGCTGCTCGCTTTCTTCCGCAACGACATGGGATTTGGCGGCAACAACGGCCTGACAGACTTCAAGGACGCGCTCGGCGTTCCCCTGCAATCAGACCGTGCCCGATGCGCGCTGTTGGGCATCACCGCCCTGGCATTGTGCGCCCAATTCCTGCTCGCGCGGTACGTTGTCACCTCGCGCTTCGGCAAGGTGCTGGTCGCCGTGCGCGACGCGGAAAGCCGCACGCGCTTCCTGGGTTATCGGCCGGAAAGCTACAAGCTCGTCGTGTGGACCTTGTCGGCCGTGCTCGCCGGCATCGGCGGCGCGCTTTACGTCCCGCAGGTCGGCATCATCAACCCGGGCGAGTTCGCCCCCGCCAACTCCATCGAGTCGGTGATCTGGGTCGCCGTGGGCGGCCGCGGCACCCTGTCGGGCGCCATCCTGGGCGCGGTGCTGGTCAATGGGGGCAAGACGGTGTTCACCGGCGCGCTGCCGGAGCTATGGCTGTATGCGTTGGGCGGCTTGTTCGTGCTGGTCACGTTGTTCCTGCCCAGGGGGATCATGGGCTTGTTCCGCCCGCGCCGCGCGCGGCCCCAACCGACGATCACTCCGGCCGAGAAGGAAGTCATCGGGCAGGAGATGATTGGATGAGCCTGCTCTACCTCGACGGCGTCACGGTCAGCTTCGACGGGTTCCGGGCCCTCAACGCCCTGTCCCTGGTGCTGGAGCCCGGCGAGATGCGCGCCGTGATCGGGCCGAACGGGGCGGGCAAGACGACGATGATGGACGTCATCACCGGCAAAACCCGGCCCGACACCGGCACCGTGCTGTTCGGCAGCGACACCGACCTCACCCGGCTCGACGAGCCGGCGATCGCCTCGCTCGGCATCGGACGCAAGTTCCAGAAACCGACCGTGTTCGAGCAGCACACCGTGTGGGACAACCTGCTGCTGTCACTCGCCGGCGATCGCGCGCCCCGCTTCAGCTTGTTGGCGCGAGAGACCGCCGCCGAGCGGGACCGGATCGAGGCGATCCTGCAAACGACGCGGCTCGGGGCGGAACGCCGCCGCCTCGCGGGCGACTTGTCGCACGGGCAAAAGCAGTGGCTCGAGATCGGCATGTTGCTGGCGCAAGAGCCAAAGCTGCTGCTGGTCGACGAGCCGGTCGCCGGCATGACGGACGCGGAAACCGAGCAGACCGCCGCCCTGCTGCGCGAGATCAATCGAACGCGGAGCGTCGTGGTGGTGGAGCACGACATGGCCTTCGTGCGAGCGCTCGGCGTCAAGGTGACATGCCTGCACGAGGGATCGGTGCTGTCGGAGGGCACGATTGACCACGTGAGCGCCGACCCTCGCGTGGTGGAGGTGTATCTGGGGCGATGAGAACACGACATGCTCGAAGTAACGGACGTCGACCTCTACTACGGCGCCGCCATCGCGCTCCGCAAAGTGTCGCTCCAGGCTGACATCGGCGCGGTCACCTGCATCCTCGGCCGCAACGGCGTCGGTAAGACGTCCTTGCTGCGCGCGGTGGTCGGCGCGCACCCGATCACCCGGGGCGACATCCGCTGGGACGGGGCGAGCATCAAACGGCTGCCCTTGTACGAGCGAGCGCGGCGCGGCATCGCCTGGGTGCCACAGGGCCGCGACATCTTCCCGCTGCTGACGGTGCGCGAAAACCTCGAAACCGGTTTCGCCGTGCTGCCGCGCGGGCAGCGACGGATCCCCGACGAAATCTTCGAACTGTTCCCCGTGCTGAAAACCATGCTGGGCCGGCGCGGCGGCGACCTGTCGGGCGGCCAGCAGCAGCAACTCGCGATCGGCCGCGCCCTGGTGACGCGGCCGCGGCTGCTGGTGCTTGACGAACCGACGGAGGGCATCCAGCCCTCGATCATCAAGGACATCGGGCGGGTAATCGCGCTGTTGCGCGGGCGCGGCGGGATGGCCATTCTGCTGGTCGAGCAATACTACGACTTCGCCCGCGAGCTGGCGCAAACCATCGCCGTGATGGACCGGGGCGACATCGTGCTCGCGGGGCGCCAAGGAGAGCTCGACGAGGAGGATGTACGACGACGTCTTTCTGTCTGATCCGGTCACTTACCAACGCGCGCAGGGCGCGCTCGGCATCGTTTGGGGGCAGCGGGACGGACGCACAGCCTTGCATCGTCTGCGCCAGGAAGGCGCGCTCAAGGCGCGCTTTCCTCGGCCTGAGCCTGGCGCCTGGGCGAACGCGGTGATGCTGAACAGCTCGGGAGGCATCGCCAGCGGCGACCATCTGTCGGTGACGATCCGCGCCGACGAAGGCGCGCGCGCGACGGTGGCGGGACAGGCGGCCGAACGCATTTACCGCGCGCCGCGGCGCGGCTCGCCCGCCGTGATCCGCAACCACGTGGAGGTCGGTGCGGGCAGCGCGGTGGAATGGCTGCCGCAGGAGACGATCCTGTTCGATCGGTGCGCGCTCGACCGGCGACTCCATGTCTCGCTTGCGCCCGGCGCGTGGTTCCTCGGCGTCGAAGCCCTGGTGTTCGGCCGCGCCGCGATGGGCGAAAGCGTCCGGCGCCTTTGGCTGCGCGACCTGATCCACGTGGAACGGGAAGGCGTCCCGGTGCTGCACGACGCCGTGCGGATC
>CAXUIE010000254.1:4122-5195 GCA_964250825.1 uncultured Acidisphaera sp.
GGCGACGTCGCGACCTTGATGGGGCGCGCGGCGGTGCTGCGGGGCGCGAGCGCGGTCGCCACGCTCGTGCTCGCGGCCGCCGATGCGGACGAGCGCCTTATGGCGCTTCGGGACGCCCTTTCCAAGGCCAACGCGGAGTCCGGGGCTAGCGCCTGGGACGGGGTTCTGGTCGCGCGCATCCTCGCCCCGGATGGCGGCCGCTTGCGGGCGGCGATCGTTGCCGGCATGGAAGCGCTGCGCGCCGGCCGGCCGCAGCCGCGCGTATGGTTGTGCTGAGGCGAGCCAATGAACCTGACGCCCCGCGAGAAGGACAAGCTGTTGATCGCTATGGCGGCGACGGTGGCGCGCCGCCGGCTCGAGCGCGGGGTCAAGCTCAACCACCCGGAAGCCGTCGCGCTGATCACCGATTTCGTTGTCGAAGGAGCCCGCGACGGCCGCAGCGTCGCCGACCTGATGGAACAGGGCGCGCACGTGCTGACACGGGCACAGGTCATGGACGGCATAGCCGAGATGATCGCCGACGTGCAGGTGGAGGCGACGTTCCCGGACGGCACCAAGCTCGTCACCGTGCATGAGCCCATCCGGTGATACCGGGCGAAATCATCACGCGGCCCGGCGAGATCGAGCTCAACGCCGGGCTCGAGCGCACGACGCTGATCGTCGCCAACGGCGGCGACCGTCCGATCCAGGTCGGCAGCCACTACCATTTCGCCGAAACCAACCCGCGGCTGCTGTTCGATCGCGAACTCGCGCGCGGCAAGCGCCTCGACATCGCCGCGGGCACGGCGGTCCGCTTCGAACCGGGCCAATCACGCGAGGTCACGCTCATCCCGTTCCGGGGCAAGCGGGTCGTGCACGGCTTCCGCGGCGCCGTCATGGGAGACCTCGACTGATGGCACGCATCCCGCGCGCGGCCTACGCCGACATGTTCGGCCCGACCACCGGCGACCGCGTGCGGCTCGCCGACACCGACCTGTTCATCGAAGTCGAGCGCGACCTCACCATCTACGGCGAGGAAGTGAAGTTCGGCGGCGGCAAGGTGATCCGCGACGGGATGGGGCAAAGCCAGGCGG
>CAXUIE010000255.1:0-5192 GCA_964250825.1 uncultured Acidisphaera sp.
GTCACACGCTTTGTCGCGAGCTTTCTCGGCGCGGCGAACGTGCTGCCCGGCGTCGTGCGGGGGGGTGGCGTGGAGGTGCGCGGCCTCGGCTTCGTGCCCGTGGCACGGCCCGCGACGCGCGGGGAAGGCGAGCCGGTGTTCCTAGCGATCCGGCCGGAGCGCGTCGCGCTCGACCCGACCGGCTTCCCCGCCACGATGACGGATCGCATCTACCAAGGCGACGCTGTCACCTGGAGCTTGCGTCTCGCGAATGGCGTCTGCCTGCGCGTCACCCGTTCCCCGGGCGAAGTGCCCGAACGGGTCGGCGTCGTCTTTCCACCGAACGCTTGCATGATCTTGTCCGATTGACCCACTCGTCCTGTCACTGCGAGGAGCGAAGCGATGCGGCAGTCCAGCGCGACCGCTGGCTCGCCACGCCGCCTACGGGCGGCTCGCGATGACGAGTTTGAGCCGGCGCGCGCTCGTGCTCGCGCTCCCGTGGGCCTGGCTCGCCCTGTTCCTCCTCGCGCCCATGGCGATCCTGCTCGCTATCGCCTTCGCGCGCGCCGCCGACGGGGTGCCGCCGTTCGTCATCGCCCTCGATCCAGCCGCCCTCGGCGGTCTGCTCGACCCCTACTACCTCGCGGCGTTCTTCTTGAGCCTCAAGCTCGCGGGCGGGACCGCGCTGGCGTGCCTGCTGATCGGTTATCCGATGGCGCTCGCGGTCGCGCGCGCGCCGGCTCGGTGGCGGTCGACCTTGCTGACCCTCGTGATTCTGCCGTTCTGGACCGGCTTTCTGCTGCGCGTGGTGGCCTGGATCGGCCTCCTCCGGGACGACGGCTGGGTCAACGCGCTGCTGCTGAGGCTAGGGCTGATCGGCGCGCCGCGCCACCTTCTCTACACCGACGCGGCCGTCTATCTCGGCATGGTCTATGCCTATCTGCCATTCATGGTGCTGCCGCTCTACGCCCGGCTCTCCAAGCGCGACCCCGCGCTCGAGGAGGCCGCGGCGGATTTGGGTGCGCCGCCTTGGCGCGCCTTTTCGCGCATCGTCCTGCCGCTCTCGCTGCCCGGCGTGTGGGCCGGACTCCTGCTCGTGTTCATTCCAGCGATGGGCGAGTACGTGATCCCCGAACTGCTCGGCGGCCCGAGCGCCGAGACCGTGGGCCGCGTTCTCTGGGGCGAGTTCTTTGCCAATCACGACTGGCCGACCGCCGCCGCGCTCGCCGCCGTGCTGGTCGCGGTCCTGCTGCTGCCTGTCGCCTCCTTTGAAAAACTGCGCGGCCAGTGAGCCGGTTCCTCCTGGCCTGCCTCCTGACGGCGTATATCTTCCTATATCTTCCGATCGCGCTGCTTGTGGTGTTTAGTTTCAACGACTCGCGCCTGCTCACCGCCTGGAGCGGGTTCTCTGTTCGCTGGTACGCGGCGCTGTGGCATGACGGGCCGCTGATCGGCGCGGGGCTGCTGTCGCTTCGCATCGCCGTTCTTTCGGCGACGATCGCCACCGTGGTTGGCACCGCCGCCGGCTTCGCGCTCGCGCGCTTCGGCCGGTTCCGGGGCAGGAGCGCGTTCGCCTCCGTCCTCGCCGTGCCGCTGGTGCTGCCCGACATCGTGACCGGCCTCTCCCTGCTGCTGCTGTTCGTCGCCTCCGAGCGCCTGATCGGCTGGCCCGCCGAGCGCGGCGCCGCCACCATCGCCATCGCCCACGCGAGCTTCGCGCTCGCCTACGTCGCCGTGGTCGTGCAGGCTCGGCTGACGGATGGGGGGACGGAGCTCGAGGAGGCCGCCGCCGACCTCGGCGCCGCGCCCGGCCGGGTTTTCCTTCGCATCACCTTGCCGCTGATGGCCCCGGCGCTCGTCTCCGGCTGGCTGCTCGCCTTCACGCTTTCCTTCGACGATCTGGTGGTCGCGAGCTTCGTGTCCGGCCCGGGCGCCTCCACCTTGCCGATGGTGCTGTTCTCCGCGCTGCGGCTCGGCGTCACCCCCGAGATGAACGCGCTCGCCTCCATCGTGCTGCTAGCGGTGCTATTCACCCTTGTGGGCGCATGGCT
The DNA here is from genome assembly GCA_964250825.1 of uncultured Acidisphaera sp. Taxonomy (GTDB): domain Bacteria; phylum Pseudomonadota; class Alphaproteobacteria; order Acetobacterales; family Acetobacteraceae; genus CAVWQV01. The sequence continues at coordinate 2,031 of CAXUIE010000255.1, forward strand.
GGCCCGACAATGGGCCGTTGCGGGCCGAACGGGCGGTCGATAGTTTCCTCGGCTTCCCGTCGCGCAAGGACCGACCGGTGCCCATCATCGCCGCCCGCATGAACAAGATCAGCCCGAGCCAGACCATGGGCGTCGCCGCCAAGGCGCGGGCGCTCAAGGCGGCGGGGCGCGACGTGATCGGGCTCGCGGCGGGGGAGCCCGATTTCGACACGCCGCGGAACATCAAGGACGCCGCGTATCGCGCGATCGCAGCGGGTGAAACCAAATACACGGACGTGGCCGGCTCGCCCGCCCTCCGCCGCGCGGTCGCCGCCAAGTTCCGGCGCGAGAACGACATCCCCTGCGCCCCCGAGGAGGTCATCATCTCGTCGGGCGGCAAGCAGGTGATCTACAACGCCATGATGGCTACCCTCGACCCGGGCGACGAGGTCATCATCCCGTCGCCCTGCTGGGTGAGCTACCCCGACATCGTGTCGGTTTCGGAAGGCACGCCGGTGCTGGTGCCCTGCGGCCAGAACACCGGCTTCAAGCTGAGCCCCGAGGCGCTGGAGGCGGCGATCACGCCGCGCACCAAGTGGTTCCTCCTGAACAACCCGTGCAACCCGACCGGCGCCGCGTACGACGCCGCCGAGATCCGCGCGCTGTGCGACGTGCTGCTGCGGCATCCGCATGTCTGGGTGTTCACCGACGACATGTACGAGAAGCTGGCGTTCGGCGGCTTCAAGCCCGCCACCTTCGTGCAGGTCGAGCCGCGCCTGCGCGAGCGCACCCTAACGATGAACGGCGTGTCCAAGAGTTACGCGATGACCGGCTGGCGCATCGGCTACGCCACCGCGCCCGCGCCGCTCATCAAGGCGATGGACAAGCTGCAAAGCCAGTCGACCGCCTGCGCGTCATCGGTCGGCCAGGCTGCCGCCATCGAGGCGCTCGAAGGGCCGCAGGACAGCATCGGGCCGATGGTCGCCGAATACGAGAAGCGGCGCGACATGGTGGTGGAGATGCTGAACCGCGCCCCCGGCATCAACTGCCACAAGCCGGAAGGCGCCTTTTACGTCTACCCGAGCGTTCATGGCTGCATCGGCAAGACGAGCAAGCGGGGTTCCGCCATCGCGGACGACGAGGCGTTCGTGACCGCGCTGCTGGAGGAGGAGAACGTCGCCGTCGTGCATGGGGCGGCATTCTGCTACCCCGGCCACTTCCGCTTGAGCTACGCGACTGACACCGAATCCCTGCGCGAGGCTTGCACGCGCATCCAGCGCTTCTGCCAAGCGCTCGCCTGAGATGCCGGAACTGCCGCAGCGGCGCGGCCGCACGGCGGTTGCGTCCTCGATCCCGGTATCCGGCCGCGCGCGCGAGCGCCGCGCGGCGGGGCGGGACGTGATCTCGCTCGCGATCGGCGAGCCCGACTTCGACACCCCGCGCCACGCGATCGAGGCGGGATACCAAGCGGCCTTGCGGGGCGACACCAAGTATCCGCCCCAGGACGGGACGAAATTGCTGAAGGAGTCGATCGCGCGCAAGTTCCAGCGCGACAACGGCCTCGACTACAGCCCCGATGGCGAGATCATCGTCTCCAACGGCGGCAAGCAGTCGATCTACAGCGCGTTCATGGCCACACTCGACGACGGCGACGAGGTGGTGATCCCGTCGCCATATTGGGCCGCCTACCCGCTGATGGCGCAACTGATCGGCGCCAAGCCGGTATTCGTGCCGTGCCCGCAAAACAACGGGTTCAAGCCGCGCCCGGAGGACATCGACGCCGCCATCACCCCGCGCACCAAATGGCTGCTGCTCAATCTGCCGAACAACCCGACCGGTGCCGATTGTTCGCGCGAGGAACTGACCGCCATCGCCGCCGTGATGCGCCGCCATCCCCACGTCTGGATCATGGCGGACGACATGTACGAGCGTCTTCGCTTCGATGGGCAACGGCATCCGACGGTGGCCGAGGTCGATCCTTCGCTGAAGGACCGCACGCTGACGGTGAGCGGCGTGTCCAAGACCTACGCCATGACTGGCTGGCGGATCGGGTTCGCCGCTGGCCCGCGCCCGCTCGTCAAGGCAATGACCAACGTGCAGGGGCAATCCAATGCTGGAATCTCGACAGTTGGGCAGGCCGCCGCCGCCGCCGCGTTGGACGGCCCGCAGGAGGACGTGGGCGCCATGATTTCCGCCTACAGACGCAGGCGTGATCTCGTAGTGGACGGCCTCAACGCCTGCCGCGGCGTGGCGTGCCACAAGCCGGAGGGCGCGTTTTACGTGTTCCCCAACATCGCCGGGTGCCTCGACAAGACGTCCGGCGGCGGGCGCGTGATCGCGACGGACCGGGATTTTTGCTCAGCACTGCTAGAGGAGCGCTTCGTGGCGACGGTGCATGGCGGCTCGTTCGGCATGAGCCCGTATGTGCGGATCAGCTACGCCACCGACGACGCGTCGCTCGCCGAGGCGTGCCGGCGCATTCGCGACTTCTGCGCGGAGCTTCACTGAAGCCAAGCCTGGGTGACATGCCCGCAGAGCCGCCGTTGCGAGTCGGAGGGGCGGCAATCCAGGGTCGCTTGCGACCTCCCGCCCCATTCTGGATTGCTTCGCTCCGCTCGCAGTGACGCGCTGAGTTTTTGATCGCTAGCTCCGGCACGAACCGCGGCTTGCTGGCCCGAATTATCGGTAACGTAACGACGATCAAACGCGGACCTACGCGCGGCTTACCGCGCTATTGTTATAACCGGCGGTATGTTGCATCTCCGGAGCCGCCTCCTCCCCGTCTTGATGTTGCTCGCGATCGTGCTCGCGTTCGCGCCAGCGCGCGCCGAGCCGCCATCGGGCCATCTCGCGGTACTCAAGCGCGGCGTTAACCTGACGAACTGGTTCCGTTACCCGCCCAGCGCCGACCCAGCGGCGATCCGCGCATATATGAGCGACGCGGCCATCTCCGATCTCGCCGCCGCCGGCTTCACCTTCGTCCGCTTGGCCGTGCAGCCCGAGTTCCTCAACGGCGCGCCGGAGCGGATGGGCTTGCTAAGCGAGGCGATCGGGCGGCTGGAGGATGCGGGCCTCGCTGTCGTGGTCGAGCTACACCCGACGACCTGGCATCTGGAAACGGTGCAAGCCGACCGGGACCAGCTCGCCGCGACGTGGCGGGGGGGCGCCCGCCCGGGTCAGGCG
>CAXUIE010000256.1:0-5171 GCA_964250825.1 uncultured Acidisphaera sp.
CTCAACGACCCCATGTCGGTTTTCCTGACCCTCCTCTTGGTCCATGTTCTGACCCAGCCCGGTTGGGCGACGTTCGGCAACGCCGGGCTGCTGTTCGCGCGCGAGATGCTGGGCGGCGCGTTGTTCGGGGTCGTCGGCGGCTGGCTGCTGTCGCTGATGCTGCGTCGATTGAAGCTGGAACCGGCGCTGGCCACGGTGCTGGTGCTGGCGAGCGCGCTGGCGCTGTTCGGCTTGGCGCAGAGCTGCGGCACCAGCGGTTTTCTTGCGATCTACATCGCCGCCGTGATGACCGGGGCAACCCGGCACGAGGCGAGGCACGAGGTCGAGACGTTTTTTGAAGGCATGGCTTGGCTGTCGCAGATCGTGCTGTTTCTCATGCTGGGCCTGTTGGTCACGCCGTCGCACCTCCTCGACCAGATCGTCGCGGGCGCGGCCGGCGCGCTGGTGCTCATTTTCGTCGCGCGCCCGGTCGCCGTGCTGCCGATCCTGCTGCCGTTCGGCTTCACGCTGCGGGAGATCGGCTTTGCGTCCTGGGTGGGACTGCGCGGCGCGGTGCCGATCTATCTCAGCATCCTCCCCGCCTTGGCGGACCCGGAGCGCAACGTCCGCTTGTTCGACGGCATTTTCGTGCTGGTGGTCGCCTCGCTCATTTTGCAGGGCTGGACCATCGCGCCGGTCGCTCGGCTGCTTGGCTTCGGGCGCGCTGACTAGCTAAGCCGACGACCTCGACGGGGCGGCCCGACCCGAAACAAACTCGGCCATCACGAAGCGGGATTGGGCGGAGTCGCCGGGTCTGCCGGGAGCGGGATGAACTCGTCGTGGTCGGCCTGCGGCAAGGCCATGCGCCCGGCGCGCCAGTCCGCCTTGGCTTGCGCGATGCGCTCGCGCGAGGACGACACGAAGTTCCATTCGAGATAGCGCTGCCCGACCGGCTCGCCGCCCAGCAGCATGACGGTCGATGGCTGTCGCGCGCGGAACGCCACCGTGTCGCCCGGCGTCAGTACGAGCATCTTGCCCGGCCCGAACCCGCGCCCCGCCACCTCAACCTCGCCCGTCGCGACATAAGCCGCCCGCTCCGGGTATTCCGGCGGCACCGCCGCCACGGCGCCCGCAGCCAGCGCCCAATGCGTATAAAACATCGGCGAGTGCGTCCGCACGCGCGCTTCCGCGCCGAAGGCTCGCCCCGCGACCAGGCGGGCGACGACGCCCTTCTCCTCAAGCAGGGGCAGGTCGGCGATGCCGTGATGCGAGAAGGCGGGCGCGTTTTCCTCGTCGGCCTCGGGGAGCGCCACCCAGGATTGGATGCCGTGCAGCCGGTCCCCTTGCAGCCGCGCTCGCTCGAACCGTTCGGAGTGGGTGATGCCGCGCCCGGCGGTCATCCAATTGACCTCGCCGGCGCGAATCGCCTGCATCGTGCCCAGGCTGTCGCGATGCATGATCTCGCCGTCGAACAGGTAGGTCACGGTGGAAAGGCCGATATGCGGATGCGGCCGCACGTCCATCTCGCGCGACACGCCGCGCGCGAAATCGCTCGGGCCCATATGATCGACGAACACGAACGGCCCGACCATCCGGCGCGCGGCGGCGGGCAGCACGCGCCCGACCTCGAACCCGCCGAGATCCTTGCGTCGCTGGTCGATGACGAGCTCGATCATCTCCTGTCTCCCGCTTGTTTCGCCGTCATCTCCCGACCGCCCGATAGACCTCGGTCTCGAACGCGTCGAGCAAGGCGAGCACCATCGGGTCGGCGAAGGGCAGGCTTTGCGTCAACAGCACGCCGGCAACGCGCTTGCGCGGGTCGAGCCAGAAATACGTGTTGCGTATTCCGGCCCAGGCGAGGCTGTCCGCGCTCCGACCTGTGGGCGTGTCCTCCGTGTTGATGAGGAAACTGAGACCCCACTTCTTTTCCATGCCGGGAAACAGCTCGCAATCGTATGCGAGAGTTGGCTCGGCACTGCGTATCGGCAACACGCTGAGTGTTCCGATATGGTTCTGTCCCATCAGCGCCACCGTTTCGGGTTTCAGCAAGCGCGCGCCGCCGAGCGCCCCGGCCCCCAGCAACATGCGAAGGAACGTCATGTAGTCCGGTCCGGTCGAGACGAGCCCGCCGCCGCCCGGAAAGAACTCGGGAAAGTTCGACCTTTGAAACGGCTGCGCCGCGAGCGTCCCGTCCGCCTGCCGCTGGTGCGTCCCCACGCCGCGCGACGCCTGCTCGTCGGTGGGCGTGTAGCTGGTATCGCGCATCCCGAGCGGGGCGAAGATGTGGCGGTGCATGTAGGCGTGAAGGTCCTGGCCGCTGATCGCTTCAACAACGCGGCCAATCCAGTCGATGTTGATGCCGTATTCCCAGCGCGCGCCCGGATCGAACACGAGCGGCTGGTCGAGCCCGGCAAGCCGCCCGGAGCGCGGCCCCGGCGTTCCAGTCACGCGCTGATATCGGTTCAGGTCAGCGTTTCCGAAATCATAGGAAAAGCCGGCGGTGTGCGTCATGAGATGGCGGAGCGTGATCGCGCCCCGCGCCGGACGCAGCACCGGCGTGCCGTCCGCATCGAAACCCTCCAGCACCCGAGGCTCGGCGAGCGTCGGGGCGAATCGGCCGAGCGGCTCGTCGAGGGCGAGCTTGCCGGGTTCCACCAACTGCATAGCGGCAACGGCGGTGACCGCCTTGGTCATGGAGTGGATGTGGAACACGGTATCGAGCGTCATCGGCACGCCGCCGCCCAGCATCCGCACGCCGAACGCCCCCTGGTAGAAGGTGCCGTTCGGGTCGGCGGCAAGGGCGACGACACCCGCGACACGGCCGGAATCGGTCGCGTCCCGCAGGACGGCGTCTATGGCGTTTCCCTGGGTCATACGACTACTCCCGTGCCGGGTTGAGGGCACTTACAATGTTTCACTCCCAGGGATCTTGCGGTGTCAATCGTGCTTTAACGAGCAATTAACATCCGCCCGACCCCGTTGCGCCCACAAGAGGCCATGCAAAGCGGGCAGGAGACGCGGATGACGGCGGAGCCGCAGGCCGACATGGGCGGGAGCGGGGCCGGCGAACCCCCGCGAGAAAAGCTGAGCGCGTTCATCATCTCCTACAATCGCGCGCCGATGCTGCGGACATGCTTGGCCGCGCTGGCCTTCGCCGACGAGATCGTGGTCGTGGACAAATCCTCGACCGACGACAGCCTAGCCGTCGCCAGCGCAGGGGCGGATCGCGTCTTGACGGTTCCCTGGTCGCCGACCGTGGAAGAAACCCGCGCCCTCGCCCTCGCCCAATGCTCGCACGACTGGGTGCTGTACCTGGATGACGACGAGTGCCTCAGCCCGGAGGCCGTCCTGTTGATCGACGCGGAGCTGCGGGCGCCGCGGGCCGACATCTACGTGATCCCGCTTCGGCACTACATTCTCGGGCGGCACGACGAGCGTGCTTATTACTGGCCCGAAACGCATGCCCGGCTGTTCCGCCGCGCCGCCGTCTCGTTCACCGAAACCGTTCACGCGGGGATCAGCCTGCACAGCGAGCGACGCTTCCATTTGCCGCTCGACAGCGGGGCGTGCATCCACCACCTCTCGCACCGCGACGCGGCGGAGTGGATCAGCAAGACGAACCGCTACACGTCCCGCCCGGACCGCCATCATGCGCCGCACGACCAGGCGGACCTGATCCGCTTCGCGCACGAGCGGCTCGACCATTGGGAGGCGGTGACCAGCGAGACCGACGGGTGCGACTACCCGGCGGCGGTCCTGGTTTTGCGGGCCATCTACGACATGGTGGACCGGATCAAGGCTTGGGAAGCGGAGGTCGGGCTCGACGGCGTGGCGCAGTTCGCCGCCGTGTGTGCCGAGCTCGAGCAGGGCTACGTCGATCGCCTCGGCCATTTGCGCCGGCCCCGGCGGCCGGTGGCCGTCGTCCCGCCTGCGGTGGATCAAAGCATCGCCGCGTTGCGGGCGGAGCTGGATGCGATTAGGGCGAGCACGTTTTGGCGGGCAACGGGTCCGTTTCGCTGGGTGATCGAGAGGGCGCGAGCCGTCGGGAAGCGGTTAGCCCCTCACCCGACCCGCTCCCCTTTCTTGGGGAGGAGCCTCGCTTATCCCGCGCGCGAGGATCTCGGCTTTCCCTCCCCTAGGGCGGCGCCCGTCGTTTCCGTCGTGATTCCCACTTTCGGCAAGGCCGATTACACCCGCCGTTGCCTTGGCGCGATGGCGCGCCACCTGCCGCGAACGCCGATGGAGGTCATCGTGGTCGATGACGCGTCCGGCGATCCGGCGGTGGCGGCATTCGCGCGCATTCAAGGCGTCCGCTTGCTCACAAACGAAAGCAACCAGGGCTTTCTCCGCAGCTGCAACGGGGCGGCCCGGACGGCTGCGGGCCGGTTCGTGCTGTTTCTCAACAACGACACGGAGGTGAAGGCGGGTTGGCTCGACTCCTTGGTGGCGTTGATGGAGGCCCGACCGGACGCGGGCGCCGTTGGCTCCATGCTGCTGTTTCCCGACGGTCGCTTGCAGGAAGCCGGCGGCATCGTATGGCGGGACGGCACGGGCTGGAACTTCGGGCGCAGCGACGACCCGGACGAGCCGAAATATAACTACGTGCGGGAAGTTGACTATGTGTCCGGGGCTTGCCTGCTGGTGCGGAGCGCGCTGTTTGCCACGCTCGGCGGCTTCGACGAGGCGTTCGCCCCGGCATACTGCGAGGACGCCGATCTTGCGTTCCGGCTGCGCGCCGCGGGCTTCAAGGTGCTTTATCAACCGCTTTCCCGCGTGGTGCATTGGGAAGGCGTTTCGCACGGCACGGACCCGACGCAAGGGGGCAAGCGGTTCAACGAGATAAATCAGAAAAAGCTCGCGTCCCGGTGGTCGGGCGTGCTGGACGCCGAGCATTACCCGCAAGGCGAGCAGGTGCTGCGCGCACGTGAGCACGGTCGAGGCCGGCGCTTGGTGCTGGTGCTGTCGGAAACGCCGGCTTCCGGCGGCGAGCTGGCCACCGCCCTCGTCGCGGGGGGCGCGATCGTGAAGCTTTGGGCCGGCGATCCGAAGGAAGCGGGCGAACTCGCGCAAGCCGGCGTGCATGTGCTCGCGGGCGGACCGGCCTTTGGCTTGTGGCGCTGGCTCGGCAAGCATGGGGCGGCAGTCGATGAGGTCTTGATCGCGGATACGGCGACCTCGCGCGCGTTGTCGCC
>CAXUIE010000257.1:0-939 GCA_964250825.1 uncultured Acidisphaera sp.
GCCGATCAGCGTCGTGGACTGGCAGCAGAGCAACAACAGCTTCTTCACCGCCGTCCAGGTGGAGCAGAATGTCATGTTCATCATTCTGGCGCTGATCATCCTGGTCGCCGCGTTCAACGTGATCTCGTCGCTCATCATGATGGTGAAGGACAAGACGCGCGACATCGCGGTGCTGCGCACGATCGGCGCGGGGCGCGGATCGGTGATGCGCATCTTCCTGATGTGCGGCGCTTCCGTTGGCGTCACGGGAACGCTCGCCGGGCTGGTCCTCGGCGTGGCGTTCTGCCTCAACATCGAAGCGTTGCAGCACTGGGTCGAGAGTGCGACGGGCGTGAACGTGTTCAACCCCGAGGTCTATTACCTAACACACCTGCCGGCGCGGCTCGATTGGCACGAGGTGTTGCAGGTGGTGGTGATGGCGCTCGTGCTGTCCTTGCTGGCGACCTTGTATCCGAGCTGGCGCGCGGCGCGCACCGATCCGGTGGAAGCGTTGCGCCGTGAGTGACCCGCTCGTTCTGCGGGGCGTCGTGCGAACCTACCGCACGGACGCGGGTGAGTTGCCGGTGTTGCGCGGCGTCGATCTGAGCCTGCGCGCAGGCGAGATCGTGGCCCTTGTGGCGCCTTCGGGGACGGGGAAATCGACCCTGCTCCATCTGGCGGGCTTGCTGGAGCAGCCGGATGGCGGGGCCGTGCTGGTGGACGGCCGCGATGCGGGCGCGCTGTCCGACGCGGAGCGCACGGCGATCCGGCGCGATGCGATCGGCTTCGTGTACCAGTTCCATCACCTGCTCGGCGAGTTCACCGCGCTGGAGAACGTGGTTCTGCCGCAGATGATCGCGGGCAAGAACCGGCGTGCCGCGGAGGCGCGTGCGCGTGCCTTGCTGGCCTCGCTCGGCAGCCAAGCGCGCGCGGGCCCTTTACCGGGCCAGCTGTCCGGCG